>JAFDZJ010000137.1 GCA_018266965.1 Bacteroidota bacterium | reverse complement strand
GTTGGTTTTGGTGGTAGAGATATTTTCAAACAAGTTTTTCTTTTTGTTCAAGGGCAAAACGACATCGAAAAAGATTTTGAAATTATTTTAGGTGTAATCAGAAATTATTTCAAAGAAAAACAAAAAGTCAGAATTTTTTGGAACAATGCCTTTACTACGTTGCGAATAAAAAGCGATGTATTGCAAAAAGCAATTTATCGTTTGAGTTTGTTGGGTATTGTTTCCGATTGGACAACCAATTTTATAGACCATTTTGAAGTTCAGTTTAAATCGCTTGATGAAAATCACATTATCAAAAGCGTTTCCGACTACATTACAAAATACGAACCCAACACAGATGTAAAAAAGGATTTACAAAATGTTCCGCAAAATTCAATTTTAGAAAAAGCCGTTTGGTATTTACTGAATTGGACTTTTGAAAATATCGCATACAGCCGAAAACAATCACTAAAAACGCTTTCCGATTGGTGTTCGGAATTTGAAAATAGTGAAAGTTTTAAGCAACGCATTGACAGCTATTTCATTTTTTCAGAAACGACTTTTGTTCTTCAACACATTGCCGAAAATCCAAAGGATTACGAACAATGGTTTGAAGTTTTGACATCTAATAATCAATTCCCAAACAGAACGGAATTTGAAAAATTGAAAGACAGCATTAGCCGATTTTTGGAAAGTTACCGCAATAGTGTAGGATTAAATTTTGTAAGTGGTTTTGTGCGTTTGGCATTAAATGAATATGAAGATAGTGACGGCAAAGAACGTTTTGAAAGTGCTTTATCAAGCGTGAAAGAAACGTTTACCGAAGAACAACAAAATGACTTTTTGAACCGCTTAAAAGTTTTAGGAAAGCATTTAACCGAAGAACAAAAAATGGAATTGAGCCAATCCATTTCAAGATATTATCCTGAAATGTTGGAAGAACTTGCGGAATACTACGATTTGGCATATTTGCTAAATGATGTTTACGCTGAAAAATTAAAAGAATTGAAAATCCTTAATAGAAAATTATATGAGCAACTTGCAGAAATTTAATCAAACGCTTGAAAGTTTCAACCAAGAAGTTGGACAACTCAAAGACGTTTCGGGTGCTTACAAGAAGTTACAGCAACTTACCGAAACCTATAATCAAATCATCAAGATGTTTGATGAAAACAGCAAAACGCTTGACAAAATAAATGAGCTTCAAAAAGCCCAACAGGAAAAAGTTGCCAAAAGTTTAGTGGAAATTGAAAATGCTAACAAGCAAAACAAAACCGAACTTGCTAAACTTTTAGAAGAAAAAACCGACATAATCCGAAAAGAAAACAAGGACTTTTACAAAGACCTTGAAAGCACAATCAAAATAAAACTTGACGACAACAAATCGGAAATCAAAAAACTAATTGAGAACGAGAGAAACCAAATCAAACAGATTTTTGAAATTGAGTTTGCGAAAAACACGAAAGAATTAAGACAAGTGATAGAAGCTGAAAATAAGACAATCAAAATATCAGTTTGGGTTATTGGTGGACTGACTTTAATAATGAGTATTTTAGCAGTAATAAAACTATGGACAACGTAACGAACGACAGAACGCCAGCCATTAACAAGGGTTTTGCGTCAGGCGGGCTAAAGTGCTAAATTGAACATTCGTACTTTTTTGTAACTTTGGTGCAAGGTTGAACATTCGTGCATCTAATCCCGCCCGAACGCAAAGCCCCGAACCGTTGTAGGCTATTTTAAAACGAGCCCTTAACCAAAATGAAACTGATAATTTTAACTTCCCTTCTTTTTTTCGCTACTGTTGCTGTGGGACAGAAAGCGTTGCATCTTTATGGTGGACAAAACCAAGATGTTTATTTAGGTTGCCTAAATTGTAGTGACATTGACATAAACTCAATTTGGAATTACATTGGAACTTATGGTTCTAACATCAGCAGTAAATCCATTTGGAACGACATCGGAACTTATGGTAGCGACATTAGCAGTTATTCACCATTTAACTCTTTAGCGAGTTATCCGCCAGTAATAGTTGACAAAGACGGAATTTTTTATGGTTATCTAACGACTAATGACTTGAAAAGCAAACGAGCAGAATTTAAACTTGCGTTGACAATTTGTAAATATTATAAAGACATCCAAAAAGATGTTTCAGGTTGGTACAAAAAAATCTTTAACTAATATGAAATCAGTAATCATCTTTTTATCATTGTTCCTTGTTGGACACACATCATATTGCCAGGATTGGGTTTCTGTTGGCTCTGACGCTGACGGCGGCAAATGGTATATCAAATCAACCTATGTAAAAAAAGACGGGTTCGGAAATTTAGGCGACAACATACGAATATGGACAAAGAAAGAATTAAAGAAAACGACAATCAAGAAAAACGGTAAATCTTTGACCTACACAAATGTTAAAGAGCTTCAACTTATCGTCGCTGATTGTACAGACAGGAAAATAAAATTTGTTACAACGACAGTTTATAATTCACAAGGCAAAGTAATTGACAGCTACACTTTAGAAGACTACGAACAAGAGTGGCACGACGTTGTTCCCGACTCAATGGGCGAAGCAATCCTTGACAAGATTTGTGAATTATTCAACTGACGACAAAACAGCCTACAACATTGGGTTTTATGCAAGTTGGGCAGGACATTGTAACATCAGCCAATTGCAAATCCAAGCTTTAGTTCAAGCAGACGAATAACTATCAGCTTTTGTACATAACTTCAGCAATATATATTCATTCAGCAGCGGTTATCGGCAGACGGAATACTAATTCCCAACCTGCATAAAGCCCTGCTCGTTAGCGGTAATTATAGCGGACAACTACAATCAATGAAAAAAATATTATAATGACGGAGGATAAACTAGCAGTATTAATTGACGCAGATAATGTTCCATACGCAAAT
>JAFDZJ010000136.1 GCA_018266965.1 Bacteroidota bacterium | reverse complement strand
TTTACGCAGGCACTTTATAAACTCAAAATTCTGCTTATCTTCAAGTCCGGCTCCGGGCTGACGAGTTCCAATTACCCGTACTGCTACAAGCCTTAACCGTTAGTGGCAAGTGTAGCGACCGTCTCCGAAAACGACTACCAGCCTGAAAAACGGACGACAATGAAAGAAACAGAAAAAGTAACACAAAACATAACGACAGACATAATTCTGTTCTTTGATATGGACGGAACATTGATAGATACAGACCTTGCCAACTTTCTGTCTTACAAGAAAGCGATAAATTCAGTTACAAAATCAGACAACAACCTAACATACAACCCTGACAAACGTTTTAACCGTAGTAATCTGAAAAACGCTGGTCCAAATGGGACAGAAAGCTAATACGAAAAAATAATCCAAGAAAAAGAAGAATACTACAACGACTTTATACACGAAACCAAACTAAAAACTGAAATTGCTGACATTCTTATCAAATACTCAAAAACAAATAAAACTGTTTTAGTTACAAATTGTCGTAAAGACAGAGCAACAGCAACACTAAAACATTTTGAACTTGATGACAAGTTTAGCAATATCTTTTGCAGAGAATTTTGCGACAACAATATAAAGGTAAACAAATTTCAAAAAGCAATTTCAAAATTGGACGTACCGCCCAATCTCGTTATCGCCTTTGAAAATGAAGAAAGTGAAATTGCAGATGCAAAAAAAGCAGGTATTTCAATTATTAACCCAACGTATCTATAAAGAATGGAAAGTTTTACAATCACATCAGAAGACCAATGGTATGGTGTCCCAAGTCACAGAGAAGAATTTTTCCGAAATCTAATTGGAGAAAGACGAAGAGGCAGAGTTGCCAACACTGGATTTTTTGTAAATGATTCTGATGAAATTCGGTTAATTGGAACATTTCTCAAACAGGATACAAATGCATTTTATAACGCTGATTATAATAGTGGCAGTTCGTGGCAAATCCCCAACAGTATTGAAAATTTGATTTGGACTTTTAAGAATGATGTTGACCCATTTCCTGAAAGACTACCAAACGTCCAACAACAACTTTCAGCAATATTAAGACAAGATTTACCACAAATTATTCGACAGATAGGAAAAAACAATCTTACTGTTTGTGTTGTTCCACGCTCAAAAGCAGAAGGTTATTATAGAGCAGACCAACTATTTTTTAGAAGGGTAATTAGCAATGTAGCTGACGAATTGCCAAATTTTCAAAACGGAACTAATTACATTGTTAGACATACTAACACAAGAACAACACATTTAGACAGAAATGGCGAAGGTGGAGACGGAAATTTACCATACCCAGGAATTACAAAAAATACTTGCACAATATCTGAACAAGTAAATGGTAAAAACATTTTGCTTATAGACGATTTGTACACAAAGAGTGTAAATATTGACGAAGATGCTATCCAAGCATTGCTAGACAATGGTGCTAATTCAGTTACTTTTTACTCTATAGGGAAAACAGTATCAAGAAATTAAATAACTTTGTAGAGATGAAATATACAGATAATTCACTAAATATTTTAACTACCAAATCTTATAAAGGAATTGGTAATGCGTGGATAGTGAAAAACTTGAAAGGCAATGAAAATATTGAAACTATTGTCTCATTATTGAACAAAACAATCAAGGGAGAACCTACAAGCGTAGATGAATTTGAACGTTTAAAAAATAACTTTGAAACAAAACTTATAGAAAAATTTGAAACGTGTTGCGATGGTTTTGTTGCATTAGGTGACCCCAATTTTCCGCAACATCGTGGAAATGTAAAAGAAAGTGAACGACCAGTTTTTCTTTATTACAAAGGGAATATTGATTTGTTGAGCATTGAAAACAAAAATATTTCAGTAATTGGGCTTTTAAATCCAGTAGGCGACATAGAAGAACGAGAACGAAATATTGTTGCTCAATTTGTTAAAAAAGGTGCGACAATAGTAAGTGGTTTGGCTTTTGGTTGCGATAGTATTTCACACCAACAAGCATTAGATAGTAATGGAAATACGGTTGCGATTTTACCAAGTCCATTATTCAACATTATGCCAGTAAGAAATAAAGGTTTAGCGTTTCAAATTGTAGAAGAAGGTGGATTACTTGTTACGGAATACGGTACTGATTTCAAAAGTCAAATGGAATTAAGCAGTCGTTACAAAGAACGTGACAGATTACAAGCATTATTTTGCGACACTATTGTTTTAGCAGCAAGTTATGCTCAAAATTCCAGTATTCTACATCCAAATTTACAAGGTCAAAAACTTGATAGTGGTGCAAGGTTAGCAATGGGTTATGCAAGAGATTATAACATTCCAAGAGCTGTAATGTATGACCAAGATATTGACGAGCATAATCCAATGTTTGACTTAAATAGAGCTTTAATCAACGAACAAAAAGACATTACAATTATAACGCAGGACAATTTTTCGGAGAAAGTGGAGAAAATAATGCACAAACCATCAACTGTTAAGAATACGACACCAGTTCAAACAAACTTATTCGGCTGACAACATAAAGATGAAAGAATGTGGACGACAAAAAACACCAGCCACTAACAAGGTATTGCCAAAAGCGGGGCTGAAGTAATTCTATGAAACATTTGTGCAAGGTTCAACATTCGTTCTTCGATTGAACTTTTGTACTAAAAATCCCCGCCTTCGGCAATACCCAAACCGTTACAAGCAACCGTAGGACGACCTTACAATTAATAAACAGACAATGAAAATGACATACTTAATTATCGGAATTATTTTGGCGGGCGGACT
>JAFDZJ010000135.1 GCA_018266965.1 Bacteroidota bacterium | reverse complement strand
TGGGGTAAGGCTGCATCTGCAATGTTGTGATTTGCTTTCAACTTTTGAATTAACTTAGTTCTTTAACAACAGATAAAAATTGATAGAATACTGAACAAACGTTGTGATTTGCTTTCAACTTTTGAATTAACTTAGTTCTTTAACAACAATCACGATTGAATTTATCGTCATGGAGTTGTTGTGATTTGCTTTCAACTTTTGAATTAACTTAGTTCTTTAACAACCAGCCCCTAACCCCCCTAAAACACCCTTAGTTGTGATTTGCTTTCAACTTTTGAATTAACTTAGTTCTTTAACAACTGGAAGCCATGTAACCGGCCTGCAGGTGAAGTTGTGATTTGCTTTCAACTTTTGAATTAACTTAGTTCTTTAACAACTTATTGTCCTTTTGTTGGTTTAACCAATGTGTTGTGATTTGCTTTCAACTTTTGAATTAACTTAGTTCTTTAACAACTATGGTAACGGTTATAAACAAAGCACTTTAGTTGTGATTTGCTTTCAACTTTTGAATTAACTTAGTTCTTTAACAACTTATAAAGAATTTCCAGGCTTGACGACTTGGTTGTGATTTGCTTTCAACTTTTGAATTAACTTAGTTCTTTAACAACAGGATTGAGTAAGGACAATGAGTTTCAATGCTTTTAGGTTGTTAACAGGATAAAAAAACGGGCAATAGTTCCGTTTTTTTATTCCTGCTGTATCCGTTTTATTTTTAAAACAATTCTAATTGTTGTGATGTTTCCGGTGCTTCAACCACATCTTTTCCATTAAAAATTTCCATTTGCCCAAATTGTTTATCGGTAATGTTCATAATGCCAACATGCCCTTTGGGTGGTAAAATATTTTTTACCCGTTGTATATGCACATCAGCATTTTCCCGGCTGCTGCAGTGCCGTATGTACATGCTAAACTGAAACATCGAAAAACCGTCTGCCAGTATATCTTTCCTAAACCTGGCATAAATCTTCCTGTCTTTTTTTGTTTCTGTTGGCAGGTCAAACATGACAAGCACCCACATAATGCGATAGGCGTTTAAACGTTCAAAATTCATATTCTATTTATATCCTGTTTCTAATAAAGGATAAAGTAGTTTGCGGCTTTTTCCTTCAAAGCATTTGGCAAGGCTTGCCGTGGTACGCTGCACAGCGTTCATCAAGGGGCTTTTTTCATTATTAATTTTTACATCCATAGCCGGTATGCCTAAGAGCTGCTTTTTCATAGCCGGCGTCATGTCTAAAAAATTCCCGTTCATACGCACTATATCCCATACCACCTGGTCCACAAAGGGGCGATAGGGTTCCATAATGTCATCGGCCAGGCAATAAGCATTGTATTGGTTACGATGAAAAATTCCCAGCGTGGGCAATAAGCCCGATCCCACCAGGCTGCGTGCCACCACGGCTCTCAGTATGGCATAACCGTAATTCAATAAATTATTGGGTGGCTCGCCTTCTCTCTGCCTCTTAAAGTTTGGAAAAATGGGAAAAATGTTTTTCCAGTAATAAGCGGCAGCTTGTGCTTCGCAATTATCGCTGTCGCCGCTTTTTACTTTTCCGCTAAAGTGCAGCAGGGCTTTGTTGTTAATGTTTTTTTGCGCCAGCAGGTTGGCCTGGTTAGTAATTTTGGCTTCAATCGTTTGCTGCCATAATTGTTTTTGTAGAGGTGCCGATGCTTCTACCTGCTGTTTAAAGCGCTGGCTTTGCAGCGTATGCCCATCCAGGTTTAATAGCAAACCGGTAGGGTGGTGGGTTTCATTGCAGGTAATAAAAGCAATATTGTTGGCTAATAATTTGGCAATAGTAAGTTGAGTAATGGTTATTTGCTGATGGTCAATTATCAATATACCAATATCTTCTATGGGTACCGTTTTTGATTCAGCAAAAACCGGTTGGCCGTTTACCATTTCGGACGGGAACTCAATAACCAGTTGCTCATTCTTGGTTTTAAGATAGGCAGGGTTGCCAAAATAAAGGGTTCGCTTTATCATGGTATATTGGTTTACTATGATAGAACGGATGAAGTGGTTTATTATTATTGTTATAAGCCCTGCTTGTATTTTTTGATTTTTTCCAGGTATTCTACATCTGCCAAATCTTTTAAACGTCCTGAAGACTGTTTATTTTTGATCAGGTTATTGTAATGAATAAACGGAAGCTGTAGGCCTTCAATTTCTGCAGTAATTTTAATTTGATCTGCTTCATCGTATTTCACACCACTGATATGTGTCATAAACTCTGTTCTGTCAGGCTGGTTTTTAGCGCCGATATAAAATTTATGTGGTTGGGAGAAATCCTATCCACGGATGGTAGCAATGTCTTCCTTGTCAAAACCCATACTGCTTAGCAGGTTCAGTAATTTCTCTTTGTTATCATTACCAGGTTTTAACCAGATATTCATATCGCCTGTACTCCTGTTGTAGCCATAATAATTTACGGCATATCCGCCAATTAGGATAAATGCAACACCGTTTTGCAGAAGCCCTTCTAATAATTTCCTGTGTTCTTCAAAAAAGATATTCATTCTGTATCAAATTTTATTTTTTTGTCGGGCATCGTAAAATTTGCTTCGTTTTTATAACCAAAAACAGCTAAGTTTAATTCCCTTAAATTTTGTAATATTTTTACAGGCGGCAAAGAAGCATAATAAGCCAACTGGTCGTTTTCCATTTCCTCAAAAGTAGAGAAGGTTTTGAGGGTTCTATTTTGATAAATAGCTTCTGTTTCTGATACGATACTTTTCAACTCATTCGTTTGAGTAATTACTTTTTTTTTGCTGGCAAAATATTACCTAGTCTGTCAACTTGGAGTTTAATGCAAATAGATTTTATTTGCTCTCCTGTAATTGCATTTTGATTTTTCGAACCTTGTGAACCAACTCCAATTTCATTTTGAATTGCAAACATTTCTCTACCAAATGCTTTTTTCTGTTTTTCTTTATTCATATTGAATAAAACATTAGCAATATATACAGGAATGAAATTAGCAATAGTTCCACTGCCGTCAGTAAATTTGTAAATCCTTTTTCTTTGTTCATTCGTCAAATTATCAAAATCAATTTTCGCATTGAGACCTAATTCTTCTTCTGTTGGAACATATACCAAATCGTTAGGAGAAAGATGAAACAAATAATTTACTTCAATTTCTTTGTTGTTGTGTTCTAAGACATTTTTTGTTGGAACATCTGTTCTTTTAGATTCTTCTACATTAGATGAAACTTGTAATTTTTGATGTTCAATAACTTCGTTTAACGGAACCGTATCAAACATTCGGACTTTTGTATCTTTATTTTCATATACCACGAAGAAAAGGTTTGTTCCATCTGCTGCTGTTACATACTTATGTTTCTTATTACCCTTCTGACCTACTTGAAATTGCGTTGCCGTTTCTACAAAAATTCGTGCTTTGTAAATTGGTTGGTGTAGTTTGCCTTCGTTGTATTGAGCAATGTTTTTATTTAAATCTTCAAGCCCTTCGGGTGAAAATGCCAATTCAGGATTATTGCCTTTTGCTTTTAAATAGTTTTTAAGGATTTTTTGAATACCTGTGTCAGTAATGGACTCAATGGTTTTTAAAACAAAACTTGTATCAATACTCTTTCTTGTTGCCGTTAATATTTTTCCTTTCGGAACTTTTATTCTTGGTAATTCTATCTTTCCTGAAACAGTTTCTTTGTGCATTGGCTTTCTAACTGCCCAATTCACTCCTTTTTGTTCAACTTCAATCTTTTTACCGTTCTCAATTTTCTCGTAATGATTGGTTGCTTTATTAATTACCCGTAGATTTTGTTTAAAGCTCACAATAATTTTTTCCAATTCATTTTTAGCATCAGTAGTAAAAGTTGCCCAAGGTTTTAAAAACTCTTTGGGCACTTCTTTTTCTCCTGCATTTACTTCTATCCAAATATCATTGCTGTCTTGAGCCATTTTTGTTAAAGTTGTATTTTCAAATCGTTTTAGTTTTCGTTTTAAATCATAGCGTTTTATTTCAGATTTTGCACTTTCATTATTTAGTAAGTTCACATGATCTCTGGTAGTACAAGCAATTACTAAAGCATCCATGGCGTGGTGGCGATGGTCAATACGTTTCATTTGAAATCCTTTTGATAGTTCAAACGGAATAGCTGGAATAGTATGCCCTTGTTTATTTTTTGTTGTAAAACTTGAAGAATTAGTTAAACGATTCATTCTCTCAAAGCGGGGAAGGATTAATTCATTCCACACATTATTCAACCCCCAATCTTGTTTTAATTGTGAAGTAATTTTTCCATTAACAGGAATAATGTTTTTTGAATTTACGCCATCGTCATTTGCAGCCGATTTTGCCTTTTCCCTAATTTTATTCGCTTTTGCTTTGTCCTGTTCTTTATTCGCTAATTTTTCTCCTTCTTCTACTATTTTTTTTGCCTTTTCATCGTCTATTCTTACAATGTTTGACAAAAGTTGTGAAATATATTTGCTGATGTAACGAGTATCATTCAGTTGTCGTTCAATCATTTTATCTGGAATATCTTCCAATAATAATTTGTTACGCTTGGCTTTGTTTTTAGCATAATGTTCTTCAATAAACTTTCTGTATTGTTCCTCGGTGCAAATGGTTACAGTCTTGTTTCCATCTGTTGCCACTTTTTGCCCGTAATGGTTTTTAATAAACTCTAATCCGAGCTGGTTACCTTTAAGTTTGTTTACTGCTTCTTCACAAATTACTTTGTTGCTTAAGCTATCATCAAAATAACGGCTCTGAGGAATGATGTGCTCTATTTCATAAGCAGGTGTAAATAATTTGCTCAGAGGTATAATTTCTCCTGTATAAGGCGATTTGTATTTTTGTTCGAGCCAAAGCTTATAGCGATTAATTTCTGTTTTTGTTGGTTGTTTTTTTATCTCACTTTCTTTAAATTTTTTAAGAATTTCGGAAACATCATTAGGAATTTCAATACCGGAATTTAAAACTCCTTCCTCATAAATTTTTAAGATTTCAAGTTGTGATTGAGAATACTGTCTAATAGGGTTTTTGTCTATTTTATAGAAATGTGTATCGTTTTCATTATTGCAGTATTTGGAATAATCCATTTTATTTTTAAAATAATCATCACTGGCAAATTCAATCAACAATAGCTTGATACGCTGATTGGTGTTTTCGTTTTCAGTTACTTGTTTAGTAATTGCCGCACGGTCATCTGCCGTATTTTTCATTTCTCTGCCCAATTCAATATGAATTTCGCTAAAGAAATCTTTAGCACCATTTCCATATTGCCGCCATATATCACCTATTACACGTAAGGTTTCTGTAATTACTTGTTCTACAATCGGATTGCGTAAAGAATGTTGTTTAAACTCGTTTAAATACCTTTTTAAATCTTCAACAGAATTCCATTTTCCTATGTCGGCAGCTTCTGAATGGCGGTCGTAAACTACATATTGTGCCAACCAAAGTTGTAACCCTTGAAAATGATTTTGTTCGGTTAAGTTGATTGCTTTTTCACGAACTCTGTTTTGTATTTCAGCATCAAACTCGCCTGTCAAAAGTTTATCAATTCGTGTTTGCGTTTTAGCGTCAATGTTTTCCCATTTCCAATACTTTCCTAAACGCATTAACGGTAACAACTTTTTAATGGCTTTTTCTGAATAGGCACCATACTCACTTGGAAATGGTTTGAATTTTTTAAACTCTTCTACAAAAGAAGTTTCGTCTAGTTTGTATTTTACGGCAAACGTTTTTAACGCTTTTTCATACTCATTTTTATCGGTTACAGAGTAGATGATATGCCAAAGTTGATATTCTCTTGAATCCAATGATAGAACCATTTTCTTTCCTGTTTTTTCTCTTTCCCCGGTTTGTTCGTTTTTCTTAGTTATTTCAACTTCTTTTTCATCAACTTGTTTAAGGAAATCAGCAGGAACGTTTTCAATTTCTTTTAATCGTCTGCGAATTTCGTAACCTGTTTCGTTCATCGGATAGTTTTTTGATTCGTCTTTTTCTGAATCATACACATAGTTCCAACGGTATTTGGCAATTTCAGTCGTTTGTGCTTTGCCTTTTAAATCCTTAAAAAAATATTTTAAAACCTTTTTGTGGTCAACTTCTTTTTCACTCATCAAAAACTCAAATAGTTTTTCCAAATCTTCGGTAGATTTCAAAAATTCTACTGTTACATCTTCGTCATTTGTCTTTGTATAAATTTTAAGATTATACAACCACTGCCAAACTCTAAATTCTTGATAATAAGGATTTGATTTTGGAATAGCTTTTAGGTATTCTTTTACTTCTATTTCTTTTCCGTTTTCGTCTTTTCGTTTGTATTCCCTAAATTCCAAAGTACAATTTCCGATTGATGATTTTTGACTGCGCAACGGACGTTGGTAAAAAATAATGTCATCCAAAAACAAATGCACAAAATCATTTTTACTATTCAGTTGTTGTTGATGTGCTTCGTTGCTTTTGTACAATTCACGCACGCAAGTGTTGTATAAATCCTCTGTAAACAATTCGGGTTGTAACGCTATTTGTTTTTCTAAAATGGCTTTTAATTCATCTTTGTAATACTCCCTTTCAATGGTGCGAACCAATTTTCCTCTTATTTTTTGAGTAGGATTTTTTAATAGGGCTTCGTAAATGTATGTGCCAACGGTTTTCGTTTTTTTATCACTACCTATATATTTGCAAAGATCGTTTTCGGTTTTCGTTTTAACCAAAGTCCAATCGTCTTCTTTGGGTGAACGATAACTTCTACTTTCTTTTCCCTCATTATCAGTTTTTACTGTTCCGTCATCGTTTAAATCGGTCGTTACAATAAACTCACGCACTTTGTCTTTCCAATCAAATAAAGGGGTTTTACTTTCTCTGCGGTATATCCAACCGTTTTCCAACGCTAATGAATACCAAACTTTTTCTTGTTTTTCTTCTTTTACTTCAATTATTTTCAACGAAACTTCCTCAACTTTTTCATTCCTCTTTTTGGTTGTTTTTGATGGTTTCTTTTTTATTAACGATAAATCCTCCTTTAAGAAAAAACTTCTTTCTTCTTTTCCTTTTTTGTCTTTTTTTATAGTTCCGTCATTTTCTATGTAAGATGTTACAATAAACTCACGGCTCGTATTTTTCCAATCAAACAAAGGTATTTCGCTGGTACGGTAATAAGTTTCGTTGTTCTCTAATGTTAGAATATATTTTATTTCGGCTTTTACATCCTTTATTTTTAACGAATGAAATTCAACTGATTTGTTACGGGTTTCCTTTTCTTCCTCACCACGTTGATAATATCCTCGTTTTTGATTAAAATTTAAAATCAGCCAAGCCAATTCTTCTTTTGAAATTGCTTTTTCAAGTGCTTTTTTGCGCAGGTAGTAAATTGTCCAATCGTAAGGTATTTTTACATCTTCTCCTTTTTTATTTTTTCGTTTTAATAAATCAGGTTGCGATTTCTTAAACTCCTCAATCATTTCTTTAAATGTGGATTGAAAGACGAATTCAAATTTATCTTTTCCGTTTTCTTTTTTTCCGTTTTTCTTCCAAACCAATTTGGTTTCTGTTTCATCTTTAAATTTTCCGAAATGTTTTTCAAAGTCAATATCGTTGGCATAATGTTCGGGTAAAAATCCCAATACGTTTAATACTCTGTGTAAGCGTTCTCTGCGAAGATGATGGCGTTCGTACATTCTTCGTGTAATTCGAGCTTTGGTTCTTTCAGCTGTTTGAGAAATTGAGACTCCTTCAACAAATTTTCCCATATCACCGGCATCCATTGGAATTATCCTGCTACCCATCCCTAAAATTTTCCCTTCTTTTTTTTCAGTGTCCTGCTCTACTAATGCCCACCCAATCGAGTTGGTTCCCAAATCCAATCCTAAAATTTTTTTACTCATATTCTTTTATTTAAAAATTAAAGTTATTTTTGTCTTGTTGAAAGCAAATCACAATAAGGATTATTCCGTTGTGAAAACATTTAAAGCGGCGCAAGTCGCTTTTTTATTTTTATATTATATACACATTTAAAGCTTTGCTTTAAAAAATAAAACCTAATTAACTTCAATTTATTAATTTTTTCAGCAATAACAAAGCTTGCGCTATGTAAAGAATAAACTAGTA
>JAFDZJ010000134.1 GCA_018266965.1 Bacteroidota bacterium | reverse complement strand
TAGTTCCAGCCGACACTACTCTATTGAACAACAGAATATATTTTGTACTTTGGTTTTTCAATCGGCTTCAGTTGCCAGGCAGACAATTATAAAATACCAGCACAGCAGCAAGCCGTCAACGTTACAGGCAACTTTACGAACAACACGACAAGACACACACACGATGATAAATAGTCCCGAAACAAAGAAATTAATTAATCTTATAAAGGATTCTTTTAGAGTTCGACCTAATCAGAATCCTGTCTATATTGATTTTTCTAACAACCTTGAACGCCTAAAAGCTAAACAGCATCAAGTTATTTTTGGAAGAAGAGGTTCAGGAAAATCTTGTCTTCTGGTGCATTTTAAAAACACAATTTCAGAAAAAGATTCTTTGGAAATTTATATTGAAGCTGATGAAATTAAAAGGCTTGGTTACCCGGATATTTTAACGAGGTTATTATTGTCAATAATGGAAAAAATTCTGACATCGAGAAATTGGTGGCAAAAAATAATATATTCTAAGTCCAATCTTAATAAAAGCATCAAAATCTTAAGAAAATTACTAGATCAAGCTGAAAGTAGACAAGTAAAACAGGAAGAAAGTCAGACCACAAACTATTCAACAAAAGCCGAAAAAGGAATTTTTTCAGGTTCATTTGGAAAATCTAACTCACTTGGAAAACTTAGTGAATTTCAAGAAAGCAAATTAGATACTTTAGAAAGATATTTATCAGACTATAAGAAGGCTTTAAAGGAAGAAATAGAAAAAAGAAACTTACAAACTGTCTACATTCTGTTAGATGATTTTTATTTAATCAAGAAGGAAAGACAACCTGATGTTGTAGACTATCTGCATCGATTAGTAAGAGGTACAGAAATGTATTTAAAAATAGGAACAGTAAAACACCGTACAACTTTAGTGCGCAATGAAGAGCAAACTATTGGTGTTGTGTTAAACCAAGATATTGAGCCAATTAATTTGGATAGAACTTTAGAAAACCTAACTTCTCCAACCCAATTTCTTTCTAACCTACTAAATTCGCTGGGAAAAAAAGTTGGATTAAGTAATCCAGCAAATGACTTATTCAATCCACAAGCATTAGAAAAATTAGTAATTGCTTCAGGAGGAGTTCCAAGAGATTTCTTGACAATCTTAGCCGATGCTATAGAAAATGCAATATCACAAAACAGAAACCATATAACGCCAACAAATGTTTGGAAATCGGCTAGTAGTTTCTCTTATCAAAACAAACTAAAAGATTTAAGGGTAGATGTGGGTGCAGACGCACAATCAATAGAAAAGGTTTTTAGAGATATTTTGAAGTTTTGTATAAACGAAAAAAAGAGAACGAGTTTTTTGGTTTCACAAGAAGAAGCGCAGAGAGAAGTAAATATTCACGAGCTCATTCTTCAATTAATGGATGGCAAATTATTACACATTATTGAACCTGACACGTCAGCTGCGTCAAATAGACCTGGAAGGTATGAAGCCTACACTTTGGATTTTTCCTTATTTATGGAACCTCGAAAAAGGGGGATTGAGATAATTGAGTTTTGGAACTTTGACGAATCGGGAAGGAGAATTGGAGTGAGAGAATCACCAATTTATTCTTTAGAAAATGCTAAAGATGCAATATCTAATGAGGACGATATTGCTACAGAAACTCTAATAGACAATTTTGAAAATGAACAAAGCAGCCTGTAACAAGGTATTGCCAAAATGGCGGCAGAAGTGCTACTATGAAACACTTGTGCGAAATTCAACGGCAGTACTTCTATTGAACTTTAGTGTTAATAATCCGCCACTTCGGCAATACCCAAACCGTTAGCAGCCATTATATGACGAACATCCGTAACATACAGGCAATTTTATTTTGGACAGTTTTTCTTTCCTTGACTTCTTGCAAATTTGGCAACAAGAAAAGTGAACCTGTTTGGAGTGACTTACCAGAAGTAACAAGTTTGGACAACTTAAAGCAAACAGACTTTGTTGCTACATTGGAAAATCCAATTTCAGAAAATAAGAACATCATTTATGCACCTGCGTTTTTATTTGCGTGGGACAAAATCAAAGAAGAACTTAAATCCCCTATAATTGTTGGCACTACAAACTCACTTGACTTCAATCTGTTAAACAAATCAATATCGCATCAAAGCTCATTGACAGACAATGAGTATTCTGCAACAGCCGAAATTGTTGACGGTGCAATTATTGCAAAAGCATCTTTTAATAAGACACTTCCATTTGAAACAAAACTTCAAGTATTAGATGACCCAATAAATTTTGACACGACAAAGGTTTCAGCTTTTGGAATGTATTATTACAATGAGGACGCAATAAAATTCTCCCAAATCCTCTATTACAAAGACGACAATAATTTTATTTTAAAGCTTGTACCTAAAAATAAGCAACACGAAATTATTTTAGTAAAGGGTCTTGACAAATATCAAACTTTGAAAGACGCAATTAAACTCACTGCCGACCTTATAGCTCAAGGAAAACAAGAACAGATAGACAATAAGCTTTTATGGAAATATCAAATTGTACACGAAGATATTTTTGCAATACCCACAATTAAATTCAATATTGCGACAAACTATAAAAATATTGAGAGGCAAGTCTTTTTAACAGGTGACAATAAAAAACATTCAGTAGAAGTAGCGTATCAGCGGACAGGATTTATTTTTAATGAAAATGGTGCAGTCGTTGAAAGTGAAGCAGTCGCAGTTGCCGACTCTGCAAGTGCTGAACCAATCATTACTCATCCAAAGAAAATGATTTTTGACAGACCGTTTTTAATCATCATCAAACGGGCAGACAAAACAAACCCTTACTTTGTTATGAAAGTAGCAAACGTAGAACTATTGACGAGAAAATAACGGCTGCTAACATTGGTATTGCCAATAGTGGGGCTTGACATTGGAGCAATCAGCAGCGGTAATTCTACTGTACTGCGGCTCGGGGCTCGACGGATAAAGCCCAGCTTTAATTCTTATTATTTAACTTTATCAAAAAGCCAGGCAGTAGTTCCGGGCGGACGGAATTCTATTTCCCCACCATCGGCAATACCTGCTCGTTGCCTGCCATTTTGCGGACACCTCACAATCTAAAAAATCAGTATGACCATAAAAGCATTATTCTTTTCCTCCCTATTTCTTTTGACGACACAAGTTTTTGGACAAAAAATATCAGGGCTTAAACTTGACAATAAACAGTCAATCTTGAACGACAAGGCTTTCTTTCAATTTCCGAATGACGCCAAAAATGTTGCACGACAAGCTGATATTATGTCGGCAGACCCAAACACTAATAAAGAAACAAGAATAATCCTTGATATTGACAAGCAACGTTTGGTATTTTTTGCAAGAGAACTTTATGTTACAAGCAACGACAATCTTTTAGAGATAATTTCAAAAGACAATAGTGAAAACGCAAAAATCAAAGTTCTGACAAAACGAGACACTTTGTTATCCGTTCTTGTTACCCCAAAGAAATTTGACTCAACTGAAAACGCAATTTTAGTAAACAATTTGTATGTAAGAACACAAGACAAAACTGTTTTTGTTATTGGCGCATTTATTAACCCAGACGCTTTTAAACATAAAGAGGAATTTCAAAAACTCTCTGAAAATGTATTTGCATCGCTTACAAAAGGAAACAGAAAACTCAATTATAAAGCGAGAACGGAAATTTCACCAATATTTGACGAGAAGAAACAATTTAGCATTGCACTTCCCGAAGGATATGTAATAACCAAAGACAAAAAGTATGATTTTGAAGTTTTGAAATTTCAAAAAGTCCGAGACATCACAGACACAAATTGGACTAGCCTTACGATTTACACAGGAAATCATCCTTCTTACTTTTATGGCGAATATGATTTTAGCGACAATGATGCTGTAAAAACAAATTCCACTTTTCTGAATAAATCTGTTGAGTGGCTGAATTTCAAAAACGTTGAAAAACAGTTTTATTTAAAAGAGCAGAAAATCCCAAGCGACCAAATTGAAGAAGGTTTAATTGTTCATATTGCGATGTTAGGGAACAATCAAGAAGCTCTTAACGAATTGACGAAAATTATTGAAAACATTAAACTGACTGAATAAAAAACGGCAGGCAACATCGGTTTGGCAATATGGCGGCTAACGGAATTCTAATGAACATTTGTGATAAAACAAACATTTGGAACTTTTATGAACTTTTGTGCCAAAAAATCCGCCACATCGCCAAGCCGTAAACCGTTGTATGTAATGGCCGACAGTCCTAATAAAATTTAAGGCTGTCGACTGAGAACAATTTATTTAGGAATGCTTTCTAATTGCTCAATCCTTTTCTAAACAGACAAGAAATTTTCTTTTCACATT
>JAFDZJ010000133.1 GCA_018266965.1 Bacteroidota bacterium | reverse complement strand
GAAGCTCCCAAATCAATATTTCCTTCCGGAATACCTAGGACGAAAATGGTATAAAAATAGACCAAAGAAGGAATAAGACAAAGCACACCAATAAGCCATACGGATAGAAATTTTCCTACAACAATATCGATAACTTTTATTGGTTGAGAAAACAACCATTGTAGCGTTCCGGATTGCTGTTCCTCTGCTATTGTTTTCATAGAAAGTGCAGGTATGATGAACATGAGTATCCAAGGAACTAATGTAAAATAACTTTGCATACTCGCCTGTCCTACATCAAAAATATTATAATTGTTTTCGAAAAAAAACAAAAACAAAGAAGTAACAATACTGAATGCTCCTAGGATAACCCATGCAGTATAATTTCCAAAATTACTCCAAAGTTCTTTTTTGAATATTGCTATCATATAATATATATCTAAAATTAATGAAAAGAGGGTTATTTTTTATTTTTATTGACCAATTTCACAGTCATCATTATCAAAAGTACTATTGCAAAAAAACCTAATAAAAGTTGCCACCAATATTGGACAATTCCCTGTTTCAAAACCACAGTGAAAACTACTAAAAACAAGATAAATGTTGCAATTTCGTTGAACTGTCTTAGCCTGATATTAGGTATAGGAAAATCCGATAGATGAAGTTGCTTGAGCTGCACCACCCTTTTCCAACACCAGAAATGATACACAGCCAAACCCAAAAGAAAAAACAATTTGGCATGGAACCAAGGTGCTTTCATCAAACCAGGATTGAGAACTATGAGTGTAATCCCACAAATCAACATAATACTTCCGGCGGGAACCGTGATGATATTCCATAACCTTCTTGCCATAAAAACATATTGTTCTCTCAATATTAGCTTTTTATCTTCATCAAAATTATCCGTATCTTTATAGTAAACAAACAACCTTACAAGATAGAAAATTCCTGCAAAATAACTGACCATAAAAATGATATGAATGGCTTTTACAATAGTATATAACATCTGAAAATGCTAAATCAAAAGATTTTTATTTTTTAAAAATAACAATTAAGATATTGTTATGAAATTACCCCTAATTCTTTTCCTACTTTCTCAAACGCTACAATAGCTTTATCCAAATGTTCTTTGGTATGAGCTGCAGAAAGCTGTACCCTAATCCTTGCTTTTCCTTTTGGAACAACCGGAAAGAAGAAACCAATAACATAAATGCCTGCGTCCATTAGTTCTTCTGCCATTTTTTGTGCCAAAGGAGCATCATACAACATAACAGGTACTATTGCTGCGTCGCCATCAGGAATATCGAAGCCTTTGGATTTCATTTCTGTACGGAAATAGGTCGCATTTTCCATTACTTTATCTCGGAGTGAAGTGTCATTAGAAATCATTTTCAACACCTCCAGTGCTGCACCAACAATGCCAGGAGCCAAAGAATTGGAGAACAGATATGGTCTGGATCTTTGTCTTAGCATATCGATAATTTCTTTTTTCCCAGAAGTAAAACCTCCCAAAGCACCTCCCAAAGCTTTTCCAAGCGTAGAAGTAATAATATCCACTCTACCCATTACCTCATTAGCTTCATGAGTACCTCTCCCTGTTTTTCCGATAAATCCGGTAGCATGAGAGTCATCAACCATAACCAAAGCATCATATTTTTCTGCTAAATCACATACTCCTTTTAGGTCGGCAACAATTCCGTCCATAGAGAAAACTCCATCTGTTACTATAATTTTGAAACGATGATTTTTTTGTGAAGCCTCAATCAATTGGGCTTCCAAATCTGCCATATTGTTATTTTTGTATCTGTATCTTGCAGCTTTGCAGAGTCTAACTCCATCAATAATAGAAGCATGGTTGAGTTCGTCGGAAATAATAGCATCTTCCTCTGTGAACAATGGCTCGAAAACCCCTCCATTGGCATCAAAAGCTGCTGCGTAAAGTATGGTATCTTCTAATCCTAAAAATTCTGCAATTTTTTGCTCCAACTCTTTGTGTATGTCTTGTGTCCCACAAATGAACCTTACGGAAGACATTCCGTAACCATGGCTCTGTATCATATCTTGTGAGGCTTTCATCACTTGTGGATTATTGGAAAGTCCAAGATAATTATTGGCACAAAAATTCAATAATATTTTGCCATTTGCTACAATCTCCGCACTTTGTTGTGAGGTTATGATTCTTTCTTTTTTATAAAGACCTTCGTTTTCAATATTTTGAAGTTCATTTTGTAGGTGTTGCAAATACTGTTGGGAAATCATATTAATTTATTTAGACGGCTAAATTACAAAAAAGATAGCTAAATTTAGTAATTGAGGAACACAAAAAAAGGACTACAAATTGCAGTCCTGATTACTAATACGACTATATAACAACAATTGTTACAAAGACTTTGAATTTTGAAATTTATTTTCAGCTTTCCATATTCTATACTTCACTTCCATATTTTTTGGGACATAAAGTACGATAGGCAATTTACTGTTGTACCTCATCAATTCGGGTTGCATGTAGATAAATTGGCTGGTCTTTTTTTGGTCGGGACAAGCCATCATAGTACTCGTAGCTTGACCATTGGATTCTACTTCATAATAATTGTATCCCCAACCGTCTAAGTTTTTTTCGGAAATAGTCCCTCCCATTCTGTGTTTGTTACAATCCACCAATTGAGTATTGCCTACAAAAACTTCAACTTTCATGTCGTTTTCATTTTTGTTGGTTGGTACTTTTATATAGACTTGCTTGTATCCTTCTTTAGCTTTTGGAAACATTTTTATTTCAGAAGAAATATTGTTACTTACTTTTTTTTGAGAAAAGACAGGAGTTGCCAATGCAAAACCCATAAACATCATTAATAATTTTTTCATTTTTTTAAATTTTAAATTCAAACAATTGTTTTACAAATATGTTGCCAAACTTCTCAAATAATAAAATTTAAGACAATGGTTCTATAGAAAATCCAGCTTTTTTGATCAGCTCGATAATTTCTTGTTCGGAAATGTTTTCGGACTTTATGGTGAGTATTTTATTCGGATTATCCGTATCTACCGACCATTCTTTAATTCTTAATTCGTTGTCCAAATGTGGTTTTACCGAACCTATACAGCCTCCACAATTGATATTTGTTTTGAATTGAAATTGTTCCATTTATTTTTTATTTCTAAGTTTTTCTTTTATTTCTTCAATATTTTGTTTAGCCGTTTCTTCCAAAATTAATCTTGCAGACATATTAATCCTGCTAGGCATCAATTCGGAAAAATGATCAGTCCCTTCCCAAGAAACTTGTTTTATCAACGAAAGAGCTTCTTGACTTCTTGTTGCAAGTTGTTGCATGAAAGACTGCAACACGCTATCCATATCATCAATATTTTTTCCAACAAAGTGATAGATATTGTGTTTTTTTGCCCATTCTGCGGATCTAAAACCTGCATCAATTGCCATAGCGGTAAATTGCGATTTACCGATTTTTCTTTCGACAAAAGGTCCGATTACAAAGGGTCCAATTCCCAAATTAATTTCCGTAAGTGCCAAAGACGATTCCTCGGTTGCAAAACAATAATCCGCTCCACAAGCCAATCCCACTCCACCTCCGGTAGCTTTCCCTTGCACCCTCACAACAACAATTTTGCCACAAGTTCTCATGGCGTTGAGTACTTTTGCAAAACCACCAAAAAATTTTTCCGAAGTTTCCAAATCTGTAATTTCTAAAAGCTCATCAAAACTTGCACCGGCACAAAAAGCTTTTTCTCCTGCGGATTTTAGCAATATTGCTTTCACTTCTTTTTTAGCCCCTTGTTCTAATATGGTATGAGCCAATTTTTCTAAAATAAATCCAGGCAAAGAATTACTTTTTGGTGTTCCAAATTCTATCTCTGCGATATAATTTTTGTGTTCTATTTTTACAAATGAATCCATTGTTATTTTTTAAATTTTTGAAAGTTTAAAATTACGAAATATCTCCAATATAGAAGAGTCCCAAACATTCTTGATTGTCCTGTAGGT
>JAFDZJ010000132.1 GCA_018266965.1 Bacteroidota bacterium | reverse complement strand
TCTATTTACAATTTTATTATTTATTTCAAACCAAATTTTTTCCCTACATAAAAATCATAAATCTGTTTATTCAAAACCGCCGAATATTTGGCTTGTAGATAATTGATATTCCCCAATTTCATTTCTCCATTCACGATGTCCAATGTTTTTTGGTTAATGGTCAATTGTTTTTGGGCTGATTGATATTGCGAAAAAGCATTTTGTAGATTCACGAATGCCAATTCTATCTCTTGATTGAGGATGGTTTTGGTGTTTTCCAAATTGAGTTCGGCTTGGTCTATGGCTATTTTTGCATTTTCTACCGCTGTTTTGGTGGTGCGGTTATTGAGGATTGGGATTCCTAAACTCAAACCGATTGGCAAATACAAATTGTTTTGAAGTTGGGAAAAATATGTTCCGGAGCCATAAGCATAGCTACTGCTAAAACTTCCTACCAAACTGAGGTTGGGTTTTAGACCTGCTTTGGCGATTTCCAAACCCACTTTTGCATTGTCTTCGTTTATTTGTCCATATTTTACTTCTGCTCTTTGATTTTGTGCCAACGATTGTGCTTGTTTCAAATCCATCCACGATGGATTGACTTCTATGTATTCGGGATGGGAAATTTTAAAATCATAATCGGTAGGGAGCTGTAAAATTTGTTTCAAATTGATAAGGTCTGTCCGGAGATTATTTTCGGCTTGGGTTACATTATATTCGTCTTGGGCAACCAAACTTTGGATTTGCAGATAATCCAGCATAGACGAACTTCCGGCAGTGTAAAGTTGTTTGCCTTGGGTAAGTTGGATTTTAGTAGTTTCCAAAACAGATGTCAATGCTTTGATGTTTTCTTCCTGCATCAATACGCTTAGAAATGCCTGAGCAATACTTACCGCAATAGAATTTTCGTTTTGTTCTACTTGCAATTCGCTCATCTTTAAAGAAAGATTTTGAGAAGTAATGGTATTATTAATTACATTTCCATGATATAGCGTCATGGAAGAATTAATGCCCAAACTTTGACTTGGCAGCCCATTGACTTGCATTGGATTTCCAAAACTTGCTCCTACCAAACCTTGGGAAATGCTGGCATTGAGGTTGGGGTATTTTTGGGCTTTTGCTTGTAAAAGATTTTGCTCGGCAGTTTTTTGGTTGAGTCTTTGGAGTTGGATAGAAATATTATTTTCCTTGGCATATTCTATACAATTTTCCAAAGTCCAAAGATTTGGATATTGTCTTTGTTGGGCAGATAATCCTATTGCAAAAAAAGCAAAACAAGAATTGTGATTTTATTGATGTGCATTGATTTTCTGTAATTTATTAATTAATCTAAAAATGTTAGAATAAAATAATTAATCTAAATCTAATGCTAATTTACAATATTTACAGAAATAATCAAGTAGTTTTATATAAAAAATAACAATGCTCATGAATTTATTAATTATTCTAAATTCAAGTATTACCAATTATTATTTTCCAATCATTTTTTTGATGGCATTTAGTTTCATTAGTGCTTCTATTGGAGTTAGGGTATTGATGTCTATCTTGGTGAGTTCCTCTCGAATATTTTCCAAAACTGGATCGTCTAATTGAAAAAATGATAGTTGTAGATTTTCCTCTGTAATCCTTTTCACTTTGTCTTTGCCTTTTTTTGTTCTGCTTTCTTCTAGAGTTTTCAATATCTCTTCTGCTTTATGAATAACTTTGCTAGGCATTCCTGCTAATTTTGCTACATGAATACCAAAACTATGTTCGCTACCACCAGCAATTAGTTTTCTTAAAAACAGTATATTTCCTTTGTTTTCTTGTATGGAAACATGGAAATTCTTTATTCTATTAAAAGAGACCGACATTTCATTTAGCTCATGATAATGTGTGGCAAAAAGAGTTTTGGGTTGTGCTGTTTGTTCATGAAGATATTCTGCAATTGCCCAAGCTATAGATACTCCATCGTAGGTAGAAGTTCCTCTGCCTATTTCGTCTAGCAAAATAAGGCTTCTGTCCGAAATATTGTTGAGGATGTTTGCAGCTTCGTTCATTTCGACCATAAAGGTAGATTCTCCAGCGGAAATATTGTCTGTGGCACCAACTCTGGTAAATATTTTGTCCAAAATGCCGATAGTTGCACTTTTTGCAGGTACAAAAGAGCCAATCTGTGCCAGTAAACATACCAAAGCTGTTTGTCTTAATATAGCAGATTTACCCGCCATATTGGGTCCTGTTACCATGATTATTTGTTGATGGTCTTTGTCCAAAAATATGTCATTTGGGATGTACTTTTCTCCCAGAGGTAATGCTTTTTCTATGATTGGGTGTCTGGCTTCTTTCAATTCAATAGCGAAACCATCATTAAGAAGCGGTTGGATATAACCTTCATTGATAGCTAATTCAGAAAATCCTAATGCCACATCCCATTGTGCAATAATGTTAGAATTGTGCTGTATTTGGTCTATATAGACCAATGTTTCTTCACAAACTTTTCTATAAAGAAGTCCTTCCAACGCAGAAATTTTTTCTTCAGCACCTAGGATTTGTTGTTCATATTCTTTCAGTTCTTCTGTTATATATCTTTCGGCATTTACAAGCGTTTGCTTTCTTATCCATTCGGTTGGGACTTTGTCTTTATGCGTGTTTCTAACTTCTATATAGTACCCAAATACATTATTGAAATCTATTTTTAATGATGAGATTCCTGTGTTTTCTATTTCTCTTTGGCACATCTCTTCAAGAAAATTTTTACCACTTCCTTGTAGGTTTCTTAATCTGTCCAATTCTTCATCAATCCCTGATTTTATAACTTTCCCTTTGTTGAGGTTTACAGGTAATTCATCGTTCAAATTGGTGTTAAGGTAATTTGTAAGTTCGGAAAGATTGACAAGTGGTTCTATCCAAGCTGCTAAATCATGATATTTATTTAGTTTCTGTCTAATATTTTCTATATTGATGAGACTTTGCCTAAGGTATCCAATCTCCTTTGGACTAATTTTTTCTGCCGCCAATTTGCCCATTAATCTATCCAAATCCGATATGGTGGAAAATTCTTGTGAAATCTCAAACTTTAATTCTTCATTTTTATTAAAAAAACTAATAAGCTGTAGTCTTCTATCGATGTCTAAAACTGATTTTAATGGTAGCACTAACCTTCTTCTCAAAAGCCTTCCACCCATAGGAGTTTTGGTATTGTCGATGATGTCTAATAATGATTTTCCTTGTGGATTACTAGGGAATAAAATTTCCAAATTCCGGAGTGTAAATTGATCCATCATCAAATAATCATCTTGAGGAATAATAGATATTTTGGTAATATGTTGCAAAAGTGAATGATGAGTATCTTCTACCAAATAGGCAAATATTGCTCCAGCAGAGGTTATGGCAAGATCTAGACTTTCGATCCCGAAACCTTTTAATGAATTGGTTTTGAAATGTTGAGTTAATTTTTCATAAGCATAATTATATTGGTAAGCCCAATCTTCTAATTTGAAAAAATTTTTGTTTTTCAATTGCTCTGGAAGTGTTGTACTTCGTTGGTAGATTATTTCCCTAGGGTCAAATGAATGAACAATGTGTAATAATTTTTCTAAATTTCCTTCCGAAACCAAAAACTCTCCTGTGGAAATGTCCACCAATGCCATTCCATATTTCCCTTTGGATTGATGTATTGACATTAAAAAATTATTAGTTTTGGAACTTAGCACTTGATCATTGAAGGTAACTCCTGGGGTAACTAACTCTGTTACTCCTCTTTTTACTATACCTTTTACCATTTTTGGATCTTCTAATTGATCGCAAATAGCAACTCTCAATCCTGCTCGTACAAGTTTTGGCAAGTAAGTATCCAAAGAATGATGCGGGAATCCTGCTAACTCGGTATGTTCTTCTCCTATACCTCTTTTGGTAAGAGTAATACCCAAAATTTGTGAAGCTCTAATAGCATCGGAGCCGAAAGTTTCGTAAAAATCACCCACTCGGAATAATAACAGTGCATCTGGATATTTGGTTTTTATACCATTGTACTGTTTCATCAGCGGAGTTTCTTTCTTTTCTTTTGCCATGCTTTTTTTGGATATGGATTAAAACTTTATTTTCTAAAAATAATTTATCTACAACTAAATATTTAAAAACTTAATTTTGCCAAAAATACGAAAAAATGCAAGGTACAAAAAAGTTGAAACTAGAAGAATTGGAAAGAATAGATATTTCAACCTTTAAAAAAACCGATAAGATACCGTTGATTATACTGTTGGATAATGTCCGAAGTATGCACAATGTAGGTGCAATTTTTCGAACTGCAGATGCTTTTTTGGTTGAAAAAATAATTTTATGTGGTATCACTCCTCAACCTCCACACAGAGAAATACATAAAGCTGCATTGGGTGCGACTGAAAGTGTTGATTGGCAATATGTGGAAAATACAACCAGTATTATCCAAGAATTGAAAAAAGAAGGCTACCAAATTATTGCGATTGAGCAAACAAATAATTCAGTAGAGATTAATAATTTTGATGTTAATCACTCTCTAAAATATGTTGTAATATTAGGAAATGAGGTAGATGGTGTTTCGGATGAAGTACTTCCTTTTTGTGATTTTTTTATAGAAATTCCACAGTTGGGTACAAAACATTCTCTCAATGTTTCGGTTTGTGGAGGTATCGTGATTTGGGAGTTTTTTTGTGGTTTGAAAAAATAAAAAAACCACCCTTTCGGGTGGCTTCTACTAATTATAATCTAAAATTATTGAGATTATTTTTTCACTGCTTTTATAGAAGTAGTAGTTCCATCTTTATGCAATAGATTTACAATATACAATCCGGAGGCAAGATCTCCTAATTGTAGTTGGCTACTTGGTTGGTTGATAGTTTTTACAACTCTTCCAGAAGCATCTATTATATTTACAGATTTCACATTTTTAATTTCAGAAATATTCAATACCTCATGGAAAGGGTTAGGATATATCTTGATAGCATCTTTTGTAGCAATTTCTGTCGTTCCAGCTGTATTGTTAGTAATACTAATATTATCCACATAAATATAATATTTGTTAGCATCGGAATAAGCATTCCAACCAAAATAATATACTCCAGTTGTTGGTACGGTAAAAGTACCATTGTAGGATTGAAGAGCACCTTGGTTGATGTTCGGTAAATCTACAATCTGGGTAGTCATAGCGGTATTAACAGCACTTGTGCCAAAAGCAACTTTTAATTTTTCAGGAGTAAATGATGCTGAGGTACTATTGTTACCATAATCAAATGCAATTTTGTAAGTAACACCTGCTTGTAAGTTGATACCCGGTGTGTAGAACCAAGTGTTTGCAGCATTTGATATGTTATATTGATAGTACAACACTTTTGTGGTAAACCCGTATCCCGGATTGCTTGTAGTTGTCCAGTTGTTACCAGCTCCAACATTTTGGTTTGTTGTACAATTAGGCAAAGCAGGGACTACTGCACCCTCAAAATTTTGTGTATATGGCACATTAACAAAATCACACAATGTGTTGAAGCTAGGCATCGCAGCCCAAGAGCTGCTATCGGTAGCTGAACATTTCGCTCTAACCCAAACAAAATAAGTAGAGCTAGAAGACAATGAGCTTATATTTGCTGTTGTAGTAGCTACATTCATATTTGGAGTAGTGGTTGCTACTGGTGCTGTTGATGAAGTACTATAATATACATCATAACCCAAAGCAGGAGCAGAAGTAGATGCAGTCCAAGAAATGGTAGCACTTGTAGTGGTAATATTAGATGCTGTAATATTAGTTACCGGCATACAAGTAGGGATTACTTCCCAATATACATCGTCCCAATAGTAGGATTTTCCATCATTTTTATTTACAATTGCCAATCTAGCTCCAGCAGGTACTGTTGTTGGGATTACAACTTTGTATTCTGCATCTGGTGCAGTATATGTTATGTTGTTAATAGTCAGATCTTGGATTGCTGTAAAAGAACCCATATTGGTAATATCTGTTACATATCCAACTGTCAATATACCACCTGCACTTGTAACTCTCGCTTTGAATCTTAACCAGTTAGTTCCTGCATTTACATTAGAGAAAACAGGTAAAGCAACTATTACAGGAGTGGAAGTTGTTGATGTGTATTGATACAAATTGTTTACACCAGATGCTGGAGTAGTGGTTGTAATAGATTGTGAACCAGGTAAGGAGGCAGGAGCCATTCTTACCCAGCAATTTGGCACATTGTTACCAACCGCTGTTGTTTCAAATCCTTCGTACATGGTTGTTACAGGAAGGCAATCTGTTTTGAAACTAGGTAATGCTACCCAAGAACTTTTATCGGTAGCAGAACATTTTGTTCTTATCCATACATAGTAAACTGTGTTATCAGTTAGCCCAGACAATGTTGTGAAAGTTCCAGAAATATTAAGAGTAGGAGTAGTGGTAGCAGTAGGTGCGGTACTTGTTGTGCTATAATAGATGTCGTATCCATTTGCAGGTGGAGTAACAGAGTCTGTCCAAAATAAAGTAGCACCAGAAGTGGTTATGTTGGATACACCAAATGCTGTAGGTACAATACAAGTAGGGATTACTTCCCAATATACATCGTCCCAATAGTAGGATTTGCCATCATTTTTATTTTTTATGGCTAACCTTGCGTTTGCTGGTATTGTGTTTGGGACAACTACCGTGTATGTAGCTTCCGGGACAGTATATACAGTGTTGTTAATATTCAAATCTTGAATTGAAACAAAGCTATCATAATTGGTAACATCGGTTACATAACCAACTGATAAAATACCACCACTAGTCGTAGCTCTTGCTTTGAATCTTAGCCAATTAGTTCCCGCTGCTACATTGCTGAATTCTGGTAAAACAACTATAATTGGATTAGCAGTAGTTGCAGCATATTGATAGATATTGTTCGTGCCAGAAGCAGGTGTTGTTGTGGTAATAGTTTGTCCACCTGGACTGGTAGCTGGTGCTAATCTTACCCAGCAAGAAGGAACAAAATTTCCTGTTGCATAACCTTCAAATCCTTCGTACATACTAGTAGTAGGTGCACAAGCAGTTTTGAAATTTATTGGACCTTTCCAAACGGAGTCGCCATTTGTACCACCACATTTGGCTCTCACATATAGATCGTAGCTTGTGTTAGGAGTAAGAGAGCTTATATTTTGTGTATTTGCCGTAACAACCGATGGAGATGTTGGTATTCC
>JAFDZJ010000131.1 GCA_018266965.1 Bacteroidota bacterium | reverse complement strand
GAAATCATGATTGGTATGATGGACTTACCGCTTTCTATAGAATGATGGCTCAGCAAAATTTGATTGGGAACTATAAGACTATCCAGAATAGAAGTTATTTTGCCTACCATCTTGGTTTCAATAAGCATATCTTTGGACTCGACAATCAACTGAAAGGGGATTTGGATATTCCACAAGTAGATTATTTTAAAAGATATGTTTCCCAGATTTGCAGACCAGGAGTAGTACATCATATTATCCTACTAGTTGCGGAACCCTATTGGTATTCTTTTGTTGCGAATGATTTCAAAAAAAGAAGACAAAGATTGGATAGTTTGGATTATTTTGTAAATATGATAAAATCAACAGCAAAAGAGAAAAATTATACCAATCCAACTATTGTAAATATTGATATAGTAATAACGGGAGATATGCACCATTATTCTCACTACCAACTGCAAAATGAAGAATCAAAGGATAGGGTGCAACACTATATTACATCTGGTGGAGGAGGAGCTTTCGGACATGTTACTGGTTTTTTGAAATCAAAAATTACGCTTCCAAAACTGGGGTTTTCTACTACCGAATTTGATGACTATCATATTAAAGAAAAATTTCCAACTGCTAACAAATCCAATAAATTTGTTGGGAAAAATCTTTTATTCTTTTGGAGGAATTACAAATTTACCTCTTTGGTTATATTTCTATCTTTATTTATAAACTATTTGCAAACACTAACCAATAATCTATTTGCTACAATCTTGTTAATAATTTTTGTGCCAACTATACTTTTAGGTACAGTAATACAAGTTGCCAATCCAGAGCCATCTGAAAAGGAAAAAAGAAACAACAAATTTCTCTATTCATTATTATTTATTAGCACAGTAAGTATTTCTTTATTTTTTTGTTATTTCAAAATGTTTCTTGCAAGATATATTTTCCCGAGCAATCCAGATATTTCTTACATACTGCAATCGATAATACCCGCACTTGTACAATCATTTCTTATGGGTGTGTATTTTTGGGTGGCATATCGTTTTTTCGGTTTACATATTACTGAAATTTCATCTGGAAAAATACAAGAAGGTTACAAAAACTTTTTGAAATTTAAAATTACAAAATCCGAAATTACAATTTTCGTGATTGGGATAAAAGAAAAGTACAATTGGTGGGATTTGTTACAAAAGAAAAAAGAAACGCTGTTACAAAAAGAGCTAATTGAAGATGTAATTTTTGATGAAGAAGGAGAGGATACATTCTTGAAAAAACACTTTGATAACTATAAAGATAATCTAAAAATTATAGAAACTATTAATATAAAAACACCATGAAAACAAATAATATTATAGAGCGATTTGATGACCAAGACAGCATCATTTCTTACAAACAACTCCGATTATTTATCGGTATTTTGGGATTTTTCCTAACTTTCATGCTTGTTGTAACCGTTTTTTTGTTACAGGATACTCAAGTTTGGAAAATCAGTATTAGCCATTATTATTACAGTTTTGCACATATTATCTTTGTCGGAACACTTTGTATTTTGGGCGGATTGTTTTTAACTTATCGAGGAAAAAATAGATGGGAAAATAGACTCTCCAACCTTACAGGATTTTTTGCTTTGTGTGTTGCAGCTTTTCCTACTAAATATGATGGATACGATGGAACAAGATATATACAGTTAGACTTTTATCCAGATTGGTTTAATTATATTCATTTTGGGTCTGCATTTCTTTTATTCTTGGGGTTTGCAATTTACTGTTTGGTATTTTTTCAGAATATGGATAATGAAATAGAAATGTCCAATTCAGACGCTTTAAGAAAGAAAAAAAATAGAAATAATTATTACAAAATATGTGGAATTGGTATTTTGCTTAGTATAGCTTGTATTGCCTTTTTTAACTTCGTTGTTACGGAAAAACAATTTCCGAATAGTTGCTTTATAAAATTTTCCACAATTATTTTCGAAACCACGGCATTGTTTTTCTTTTCTACTTCTTGGCTTATGAAATCTAGTGATTTGTTGTGGGATAAATTTCCATTTTTACAATATTTCAGATAAAATTGTCTTACTTTTATTCATTCTAAATTAAATAAAAGCCGTAAATTTGTAGTCAATATTTTTTATATAAAAATCATGCTTACAAAAATAAAAGTACAGGAATTTCTGAAAGAGATAGAAGTTGATGACTTGGTCAATAATTTGCAAATAATGGGTAACGAAGTATATATAGATATGACTGCCCATTCTCCAGCTATGCACGAAAAAAAGAAACTGGAAGTAGCTATGAAACAGGCGTTTGCTACAGAGTTTGGAGAAAATGTAAATTTGAAATTAAAAATAATTTCGCCAGAACCAACACAAGTTCAACAAAATTTGATAAAAGGTAAACAAATCCCAGGAATACAAAATATAATCGCCATAGCATCTGGAAAAGGTGGCGTTGGAAAATCTACTGTTGCTACCAATTTGGCGGTTACATTGGCTAAAATGGGTTTCAAAGTAGGATTATTGGATGCCGATATCTATGGACCTTCTATCCCTACCATGTTGGATACAGAGGGTTCCAAACCACTATCGGTGGAAGTAAATGGCAAAAATTTGATGGAACCTATTGAAAATTATGGAGTGAAAATGTTATCCATTGGCTATTTTTCTGGTGCTAATCAAGCGGTAGTTTGGCGAGGACCTATGGCTTCTAAAGCTTTGAACCAAATGATTAGAGATGCTCATTGGGGAGAGTTGGATTTTTTACTGATTGATCTTCCTCCTGGTACAGGCGATATTCATTTGTCCATCATTCAAGAAGTTCCGGTTACTGGTGCTGTAATAGTTTCTACCCCGCAACATGTTGCACTTGCCGATGTAAGAAAGGGTATTGCTATGTTTACCATGGATAGTATAAATGTTCCTGTGTTGGGATTGGTAGAAAATATGGCGTATTTTACACCAGAAGAACTACCGGATAACAAATATTATATTTTTGGAAATCAAGGTGCTCAGCAACTTGCAGAACAACTGAATATACCAGTTTTAGGAGAAATACCAATTATCCAAAGCATAAGAGAAGCTGGCGATGTAGGAAGACCAGCTGCTCTACAAGAAAATTCTAAAATAAGTGAAATATACTATAATACAGCCCAAAATATGGTGGAAAGTTTGGTGGAAAGAAATAATAACTTACCTCCAACCGAAGCTGTAAAAATAACAACTATGGCAGGTTGTTCTCCTAAAAAATAAAAATACTAATAACAGCTATTATTTCAAAATATGACTCAAGAAGAAACTGTAACAAAGGTGTTGGAAGCACTGGATTCTATCCGACCATTTTTGGTAAATGATGGAGGAGATATAGAACTTGTCGATGTAAAAGACACCAAAGTTTTTGTTAAATTAATTGGCAATTGCAATGGTTGTCCTATGAGCTTTTCGACCATGAAACTCGGTGTAGAAAGTACGGTAAAACAATTTGTACCAGAAATAACCGAAGTTATTAGTGTTGATTAGTTTCTGATAACTATTTCCTATAAAAAAACAATCTATCCAAATGGGTAGATTGTTTTTTGTTATCTTAAAATTGTTTTTTAATATCCTAATAATTTCAATACTTCTTCTGGACTTTGTTCTTCACGAAAAATAGAATAAACAAATTCGCCATTCTCATCTTTATCAATCAGAATATGTTTGGGTTGAGGCATCAAACAATGGTGTACGCCACCATATCCACTAATGGTTTCTTGATAAGCTCCTGTGTTGAAAAATCCTATGTACAAAGGTTTTGTGTCATTGAAAACCGGTAGGTAGATAGCATTGGTATGTTGTTCGGAGTTGTAATAATCATCGGAATCGCAAGTTAGACCACCTAGAAAAACTCTTTCGTAGGTATCTTCCCAACGGTTGATAGGTAACATGATGAAATGTCTAGATATAGCCCAAGTATCCGGCAGAGTAGTCATGAAAGAAGAATCTATCATATTCCATTTTTCTCTATCGTTTTGTCTTTTTTGAGAAATAATTTTATACAAATGACCTCCGCTTTCTCCAACGGTAAAGCTGCCAAATTCTGTATAGATATTTGGTTCTTCCACTCCTTCTTCTTCACAGAATTTTTTTATTTGCATCACGATTTCATTAACCATATATTGGTAATCATAATCGAAATTGAGTGAAGTTTTTATAGGGAAACCGCCACCAATGTTAAGGCAATCTACTTCTGGAGCAATTTTTTTGAGCCTAGCATACACTCTCAAACATTTGTACAATTCATTCCAATAGTAAGCTGTATCTTTGATACCTGTATTGATGAAGAAATGTAGCATTTTCAGCCTTGCATTGGGGTGTTCTGCAATTTTTTGAGAATAATAAGGTATTATATCCTTGTAACCAATTCCCAACCTAGAAGTATAAAATTCGAATTTTGGTTCTTCTTCGGAAGCAATCCTTATCCCAATATCAAAAGTAGTATCAATACTCTCGGTTAGCTTATCCAGTTCTCTATAATTATCAATAATAGGGGTTATATTCTCAAAACCACTATTGATGAGGTCCGAAATCTTGGTAAGATAATCATCGGTTTTGAAACCGTTACAAATCACCTCAATCTCTTTGTTTACTTTTCCTTCTTTGTATAGGGATTTTACAATATCTATATCAAAGGCGGAAGAAGTTTCTATGGAGATGTCATTCTTCAAAGCTTCATCTAAAACGAATTTGAAATGACTGGATTTGGTACAGTAACAATATCGATAGCTTTTTTTATAATCATTTCTTTCAAAAGCCTCTTTGAACCAAGCTTTCGCTCTGTTGATATTCATAGAGATTTTTGGTAGATAATTAAATTTCAGAGGAGTGCCAAATTTTTCGGCAACTTCCATCAAAGGAATACCATGAAATTGCAGTTTGTGTTCGGCAACATCAAATTCTTCCGTTGGGAAATAAAGAGTTTGATCGATAAGTTCCGAGTATTTAATCTTCATTGTTGATGATAAAAATTTTAGAATGCAAAGTTGCTAAAAAAGTTTGATTTTTGAAATTAAACAATTGATAAAATTCAAAATAATTTTATTTGATATTGTACCCACTATTTTAGTAAGTTTTACCTTTCTCGATTAGAAATAGAGAAAAATTCTTTATTGCAAAATTATTGATTATCGATGATTGGTTTTTACTTGCTCTATTTTTCTGGCGTTCAGTTCTTGATCCATTATAGGAGCGGATTCTACCACTACATTGTGTGGAGAAACACCCCAAGCTTTGAAATCGTCGCTGCCTATATATTTTACAAAATTATAAATATTGAGGACAATTTTTTCTTTTACTGTGAGTAGCGTTTCGTTGATGTAGGTATTATCAATAATTACATATTTCAAATCTGGTGGAATATTGTGATCTCTCAAAGATGGGTGTGAACTTCTGGAAGAGATAATTTCTTCGTCCATCATATCTTTTAGCACTTGGTCGAAATAGTCATTGATCCTACGATCTACCTTGAAACCAAGTAGGAAATTTATTCTGAAAATAGTTCCGGGCATTATTTCATCAACAAAATATTTGAAGGTATATGGATCTTCTTGGTTAATGATGTTCAAGATGAAATAGTGGTCGGCTCTTTTGGGCTGTTTTCTTATGATGGAATAGATAATTTTGGACTCTATTTCATCTTCTCTTTTAGCTCTACTGAGGAAAGCGAGATTAGTGGCGTATTTCGGGATACTTTCATCGAGTTTCATGTCTTTAATAACAGAAACATATTTGTCCAATTTTACAAAATTAATGAATTTGGTTTTTATACTTCTTCCATTGAACCAAGCGTACATACAAACCCCTATGAAACCTGCCAAGACTACTGTAATCCAACCTCCTTCGAAAAATTTAATAACATTGGCAGAGAAAAAGCCAATTTCTATGGAAAAATATACAAGTGCGAATGCTAAAATAATAAGTTTGTTCACTCTTTTTTTCAACAGCCAATATACCAATAGTATAGAGGTCATAAGCATTGTAAGTGTGATGGATAGTCCATAAGCAGCTTCCATTCTGCCAGATTCTTGAAAATGTAATACTACAATAAGGCAGAACAATAATAATCCCCAATTAATTCTCGGAATGTACATTTGACCTTTTACTCCGGAAGGGTAATCAATTTTTTGATTAGGCCAAAGATTGAGGGACATGGCTTCGGAGAAAATTGTAAACGAACCGGAAATCAATGCTTGGCTAGCAATAATTGCAGCAGCGGTTGCTAGAATTACACCGGGGATAACGAACCATTCCGGCATGATGCCAAAAAATGGATTAACCTCAACAGTGATTCCGGAATTATGCTCGTTCAGTAACCAAGCTCCTTGTCCTAGGTAGTTTAGGATAAGCATTATTTTCACAAAAGTCCAACTAATCCTAATGTTTTTCTTACCACAGTGTCCAAGGTCGGAGTATAGAGCTTCTGCACCAGTTGTACAAAGAAATACTGCACCCAAAATTACAATTGCACTAGGAGAGTGTACAATCAAATTATAAGCATAATACGGATTGAATGCTTTCAGAATTTCAAAATTCGTGATTAGATGTTTGGCTCCAATTCCTCCCAATACCAAAAACCAAATGACCATAACAGGTCCAAAATATTTTCCAATAAATGATGTCCCGAATTGTTGAATCACAAATATTACTAATAGTATTACACAAGTAATCAGTACTACCGGAGTATGAGGATTATAGATTTGCAAACCTTCTATGGCGGACATCACGGTTAGGGAAGGGGTAATAACTCCATCGGCAATAAGGGCTGCTGCACCAATAATAGCAATGATGTATAGCCAACCTTTTTTTAAATTTTTCACTAATGAAAATAATGCTAATATACCTCCTTCGCCTTTGTTGTCTGCACGGAGAGCAATAATTACATATTTTATGGTAGTTTGTAAAGTTAGTGTCCAAATTACGCAAGACAAAGCACCTTCTATATACTCATCAAAAGGCATGGAAGCTCCACTTTTGAATGCACTTACAATAGCCTTCATCACATAGAGTGGGGAAGTACCAATATCTCCAAATACAATTCCTAATGATACAATAACCCCAATAAAGGTAAGTTTGTTGGTGTCAAAATGATGACCACCTTCTGTAATGTTTGCCATTTTTTTTAATGAAAATTTGTTGCAAATATAATTTTATTTTTAAACCAAAATATTTTTTTTCTATGCAGGTAATAAAATAAGACGCAAATGATTGCGTCTTAATGGATTGTATAAAAAAAAAATTATGATTTTATATAAAGTGCTTTTTTCAGTTCGTCTTTCACTTTTTCCAATTTTGGAAACCATTCTGCGAATAGAGCTGCGGAATATGGAGCCGGTGCATCTGGAGTAGTAATTCTTTTGATAGGAGCATCAAGGTAATCAAATGCTTTTTGTTGTACCATATAGGTTATTTCCGATGCGATACTTGCAAATGGCCAAGCTTCTTCCAATATTACCAATCTGTTAGTTTTTTTTACAGATGCTAATATAGTGTCATAGTCCAAAGGTCTTACTGTTCTTAGGTCTATTACTTCAACAGAAATCCCTTCTTTTTCCAAATCTTCAGCAGCTTGTAGAGCTAATTTTACAATTTTTCCAAAGGAAACCAGTGTTACATCTTTTCCTTCTTTTTTTATGTCAGCTTTTCCTAATGGGATATAATATTCCTCCTCAGGAATTTCCATTTTGTCGCCATACATTTGCTCGGATTCCATAAAGATAACAGGGTCGTTGTCTTGTATAGCGGTTTTCAAAAGTCCTTTGGCATCATAAGGATTGGATGGGACTACAACTTTCAATCCAGGGCAATTGGCATACCAACTTTCCAATGCTTGGGAGTGTGTAGCACCCAATTGTCCGGCAGAAGCAGTAGGTCCACGAAAGACAATAGGGCAATTCCATTGTCCACCGCTCATCTGTCTGATTTTGGCAGCATTATTAATGATTTGGTCAATCCCAACCAATGAAAAATTAAAAGTCATAAATTCCACAATTGGTCTATTTCCATTCATAGCAGAGCCAACAGCAATACCCGAGAAACCCAATTCGGCAATTGGTGTGTCGATTACTCTTTTGGGACCGAATTCGTCCAGCATACCTTTGGATGCTTTGTAGGCACCATTGTATTCTGCAACTTCTTCGCCCATCAAATAGATAGAGTCGTCTTTACGCATTTCTTCGCTCATTGCTTGTGCTATCACTTCTCGAAAAGTATATTCTGCCATAGTATTTTTTTAAATTATGAAATGCAAAATTAGTTAATTTCTTAATTATGCAAAGAATTCTAAATTTTTATTTTTCTATTTTAATGATTATTGTTGTTTGAAATTTTCTTTAAACTGTGCAGCAAGGATTTTGTAGATACCTGCATTGTTTTCATCTTCCCAATATTTTGTTTTGACTTGACTTTTTTCTCTGTCGAATTTCACTCCTTTTTCCAATTCATTTTTATTTTTAAATGATATTTCGTTTGGATAGAAATTGGTGAAGATATTCAGGCGATTATATTTTTCCTCGCTTTTATGTTTCACATCCATTGATATCTCACATTTGTAGAAAACCAAATTCTTTGGTTGTATTTTGTTATCCGAAAACACAAATGATTCTAGAAGATTTTCATTAAATAAACGGTATCCGAATAATTTTAATTCTTTTTCAGTAAAAAGACTTTTTTTGTACTGGGCAATAATTTCGTTATTGATGCTATTTGTTAATTTGAATTTTCCTTCTTTCGAAATAGCATTTGTAAGTGAATTTAATTTTGGAGTTTTATTCATTTCAAATACCATAGAAGATACTTCTTTGGTTGTTTCCTCCTTTTTTTCGAGAATAAAGCTTCTATATTCCTTGATGATGTTATCTTTTACTTTGTTAGTTTTTCTATCGATTACCGTTTCCATAATCCCATCTACAAATCCATTGAACTCTCCATTGTTGGTAATATAAGTGTTGAAATATCCTGTAATGGTAAGGTATTCTTTATCCGAATTTTTTATTGCAACTTCTGTTATTTTCTGTTCTCGTATAGGGTTTACAATTACTCTGTTGTTTTTTATATCCTTTATGTAGATAGTGTCTTGCTCCAAAGAGGGATGAGAAAGAATGACAAAATCCGATTTGTCCAAATTCTGCTGTGGAACATTGCCTCCTATATCTGTTGAACCAACCATTTTTCCATGGTTGTCTATCAGTACTACACCTTCTACAGGTATATTTTGTTTGTTTACAAATTGTACATTTTGTGCAAAAGAGATGCAAAAAAATAGTAAGAAAAATAAATAATTCAGTTTTTTCATTTTCATATTATATTGTTACAATCAATTTTCTGTTTTTTACTAATTCAGCAATTGCTAAGATGTCTTCGCCTATTAATCTGTCTTCTTCTAATTTTGCAACTTTGGAACGGATTATTTTGTGATTATCTTCAATTGTCTTTGTGGATTTCAGCGGTCTTCGGAATTCCATTCCTTGTGCAGCAAACATCAATTCTACTGCAAATATATTTTCCAAATTCCCTAATACTTGGTTGAATTTTCTACCAGATATACTTCCCATACTTACATGGTCTTCTTGTCCAAGACTTGTTGGTACAGAGTCAGCAGATGCAGGAAAACACAAAGTTTTATTTTCTGTTACTAATGCAGCAGTAGTATATTGTGGAATCATAAATCCTGAATTGAGGCCGGAGCTTTCTATTAATAATTTAGGAAGACCATATTTTCCTTCCAACAACAGATAACTTCTTCTGTCCGAAATATTACCTAGTTCCGCTGCTGCCAAAGTTGCATAATCCAACGGCATTGCCAACGGTTGACCATGGAAATTGCCACCGGAAATTGCCTCCTCACTAGAAATTACAATTGGATTGTCGGTAACAGAGTTCAATTCTATTTCTGCCATTTCTTTCAGATGGGTGTAAGCATTTCTACTTGCTCCATGTACTTGTGGTACACATCTCAACGAGTAAGGATCTTGTACTCTGTCGCAGTTTTCATGGTCGTTCAAGTTTTCGGACCCTTTTAGGAATTTCAACATTCTAGCAGCAACTTTTTTACTTCCTTTGTAAGGTCTTATTTCATGCAATTCTTTTTTGAAAGGACTAGCTGAACCTTGATAGGCTTCCAAAGACATCGCAGCAGCTAAATCTGCCAAATCCAACAAGTATCCGAATTTGTCCAAACCAGCAATGGCGTGTGCTAAAATAAATTGTGTACCATTGATAAGTGCAAGTCCTTCTTTTGCTTGTAGTTTTAGAGGTTGTATTCCATTTTCTTTCAATGCGGTTGCGGTATCAACAGGAGTATCGTTTTTCCATACTTTTCCATATCCTAATAATGGTAGAACCAAATGAGATAGTGGAGCCAAATCCCCAGAAGCTCCTACAGAACCTTGCTCCGGAACAACTGGTATGATGTCTTTTTCCAACATCAAGATGAGTCTTTCTACTACTTCCAATGAAATGCCAGAAAAACCCTTGGAGAGAGCGTGGATTTTGCAAACCATCATTATTTTGGATAGCTCTTTTGCAATTGGTTTTCCAACGCCAACAGCATGGGAAATGATGAGGTTTTCTTGTAATTTAGAGGTTTCGTTTTCGGATATTTTCGTGTCGCAAAGTGGTCCGAAACCTGTGTTGATGCCATAAACTGTTTTGTCCGAAGCTACAATTTTTTGTACATTTTTATAGGATTTCAGAATTTGTTCTTTAGATTTTTTGTCGAGTTTGGCTTTTTTGGGATTTTGTATTATTTCCAAAACTTCTTCTATAGAGAAATTATCGATACCGTAGATTTTCATTTTTTTAAATTTTGGCTAAAAGTACATTTTTTTTATGATTTTTGGTTTATATTTTTCAAGGTTTAATTTATATTTATTTATAATTAAGAGCCTGTTTAAATTTTATATCTAATTTTTTTGTAGGTGTTTTTAGATGGATTTCTTTTTAGAAAGTAAAGCTCCATAGGAGAGAACTGCGAATTGTATTTATTTTCATTGGACAAATAATCTATTTTTTTTATAAATTATGGTGTCCAATTGTAATTCAATCCCAAACTAAACCATCTTCCCGGCATAGGAACAGCACTCGATTCCTTGTATTGAGCATCAAAGATATTGGTGATATCAGAATATATCCTTAGAGATTTCCATTGATAATTCAACCTAATATCGGAAATATTGTACCCATCGTTCAATTCTCTTTTCAACCACCTATTCTCAATCTGCATAGATAGATTTTGAAAAGAATAATTTACTCCAGCAATCAACTGATGTTTTAGGGATTCCAAAACATATTTGGATTGTACAGTTTCGTTGTTGCTAATCGATGGATTGAGGTAATTGTAACTAATTTTGTAACCAATATTTTGTAATTTACCGATTACGAATTGTTGTTGCAACCTTCCAAACACCCCACCAACTTTGTTGTTTCCAAAATTGATTGGTGAATATGGAGTACTGGTATTAGGTCTTACCCAATCTATGAAATCGGTAATATTTCTTTGAAAAGCTCCCGTTTGGAATTGGAAATTATTATTTTGATATTTCAAATTAAGCTCCATTTGCCAAGCATTTTCCGGTAACAAATTGGCGTTTCCTACATTTCCAGGTTTTTGATTGAGATACAAATCCGTGAATGAAGGCATCCGTTGTCCTGTCCCAACATTAGCAGCAATCTTCCAATGATTGTTGATAAGGTAAGAAGCATCTAATCCGGGGTACAATTTCCAACCATAATCCGTATTGTAATTGAGATACATTCCCATATTAGTAGTCAGTTTATCTGTAATCTGTGTTTTGAATTCGGTAAAAGCACCATGATTGTTTCTTTTTCTCTGTCCGATATTGGTGCTGTTAATTTCTTCCAATCTACTTTCTATACCCCAACCAAATTTCCCAAATACAGTTGTAAGAGAAGCATTTAGCTCCAACATAAGTGCATTGGTATAATGTTTGGATCTGGCAACATCCAACTTGTCTTTATAATACCTATAATCGTCTTCGTTGTAGCGATCGCTAATCCTAGGAGAAATAGAAAAATTACCAAATTGATGTTTGGACGATAGACTGAAAATTGAGGTATTCACTATTTCTTCAGAATTTTTATCGCCTGGTGCTGCATAAAAACCATTGGCACCAAAGAGATTTTTGGTATAACCAGCCAATGCTTGTAGGCTATTTTTATCATTAAAATTATAGTTGCCATTGTAGAAAAACTTTTGACCTTCTTGTGCAGAGTTGTATCGCTGTCCATTGCTACTGGTTTTGGCAATTGCAAACAGATGTTGCTGCTTATCCGTTCCATAGTTGCCTGTTAGTTGTAATCCACCACCAGAATATATTCCAGAGCCATCTCCTTCTTCTTTGTTTTTGAACGAACTTGCTGCAAACAAATCTATCGCAACAAAAGATTTTTTTTCTTTTTTGGTAACAATGTTTATAGCACCGGTAAGAGAGTTGATACCATAGACTCTTGCAGCAGCACCTCTCAATACTTCTATATGATCAATAGCATCGGTAGAAATTGGCAGATTCATCATATTATGAGCGGTTTGTGAGTCAATCATTTTTATACCATTGAGCAATACCAAGGTTTGTTCAAAAGTTCCCCCATCAATACTAATATCGGCCTGTGTCCCGAATGGACCTCGTTGTCTAATATCTACACCTCCTACAAAAGACAAAAGTTCGTTGATGGATTTTGCTGGGTATTTTTTAATGTCTTCTTTTGTGATAATCTGTATATCTCTAGCGGTTTGGCTGAAAGGAGTTTCTATTCTATTTCCTTGTATTACTACTTCTTCTACTTGTGTAGATTTATCCTGTGCATCTATCTTTACAAAAACAGCCAATAAGCCAATGGTAACTATTATTTTTTTCATTCCTAACCAATAATTCTTATAATGTATATTAAAAATTCCAGTGGCAAAATTTGAAAAAAAAAAATTAATTTTGCTAGTCCAGTTACATTAAAACAAATAGTCCGGTAGAAATGAGTATTTTTGATTTCATAAAAATAGACAAATCACAAAAAGAACCAGTCTATCTACAGATAGTATATCAAACCATCAATGCAATCCGTATGGAGCGATTGGAAGCAGGAAAAAAACTTCCAGGAACCAGAGCTATAGCAAAAGAATTGGGCATCCATAGAAATACAGTTGTTGCGGCAATAGAAGAATTGAAAACACAAGACTGGGTTGTGGTAGTTGCTAATGTTGGAACTTATGTTAATAATATTGAAAGAAAAAGTAAGTCTCTGCCAAAAAACAAATTTTTACAAAATCAACTTTCAATACCATTTTATAGAAATAATGTTTTGGAATTTTCGTTTTCTGAAACGCAAAAAGAATTATTTTTTACAGATGGTATTCCGGATTACCGATTGATTTCTCCAAAAGAATTGTCGCAATTTTATTCCAATGTGTTGAAACGAAAAAAAAGAACGGAAACTAAAATACCTGCAAAAAACTTTTTTTTCTACGAGCAATTGTGTAACTATTTGAATGTAACAAGAGGATTTTCAATCAATAAGAAAAATATCCTATGTGGCAACAGTAGAGAGATGCTACTGAATGTATTGTCCCAAATGTTGATAAAAAATGGAGATGTAGTTGCGGTAGCGGAATACAATCATTACAACTCCAATATGATTTTTCGACAAAATGGAGCTAAAATTATCACAATCCCTATGGGCCAAAATGGTATAATTACCAACTATATAGAAAATAATTTTAAAACAGGAGAGATAAAAATTTTATATATCAATTCTCAAAATCAATATCCTACTACTTGCAACATGACAACACAAAGGAAAAAAGAGTTATTGAACCTTGCCACAAAAATGAAATTTGTAATTATAGAAGACGATTTGGACTTCGAGTTGGGTTGGTACAACGATACACCAAACACGCTCTACAAACAAAATCAATCGGCGTGGATTATATATATTGGTTCATTTGGAAGATTTCTAATTCCAGGGTTTCAAACTTATTTTATTGTAGGTACAGATGATATTATATCGGAGGCAAATAAATATTTCAGCTATTTAGGAAATTTTGATTATTACAAAGAACAGGCATTAGCAGAAATGATTACGGAGGGAGATATATTCCGATATACAAGAAAGGTACTGAAAACCTACCAAGAAAGAAAAAAAATGTTTGCACAATTGCTCCATAACTATTTTAATGATACAATATCTTACGAAATCCCCAATGGAGGTTTATCGTTTTGGATTATTTTTAATATCAAAATTTCATTGGTACAATTATCCGAAAAATGCAATGAACTTGGTTTATATTTACCAAAAAATTGCCTTTACCAAAACCAAAAACATACCGCTATAAGGTTAGGATATGCACATCTCAACGAAATAGAAATGAAAAAGGCAGTCCAATTGTTACATTTAGCTATAACAAATTTGGGTAACGATTTTGTGAAATGATATTTATTAGGCTGAAATAATAGAAAATTTCGTGTACAATGAAAAAAAAAGATTAATTTTACAAGTTCAAAATATTATTGAATTACAAAAAACACAAAAAGACAATTAAAATTTAAACTAAAAATTAAAATTTATGAAAAAAATAGCTATTCTTTTTACATTTTTAATTTCAACAGTAGCATTTTCGCAAATCAAAATCATAAAAACAGATGATTTGATAGAAGTTGGCAAAGACAATTCGGTTGGGTTGTACAAAAGAGGAAACAAATATGTTTTCAACTATCAAGATGTGAACGCTGGAAATCTTAACACCATTCGGTCTTTCACTTTTTCCGACATCAATGGTGATATGGACACATTTTACAATCTAATCCTCGATGGTCTAAAAACACTTCCAAAAGAAGATATTACTTTGGAGTTACCCGAAGATATTTTGGAATTACATTTCGAGAAAAACTTTGCACAGCCTACTGTCCAATTCATTCATTACATCAACAAAAGTAAAAAATACATAGGAAAATCGCAGGTACTCAACAAAAAACAAATCGACAAAATATTTGGTAAAACTGGTGGTTCAAGTGCTTTTACTAGTACTAACAATACCGCTACTACTCCAGCTGCAACCAGTACAAACGCTAGTACCAAACAACAACCCATCAACACTACTAATGTTGATAAAACCACCAATAACTACAATTATTTTAATAAAAAGAAAAGCACAAAACCAACAAAAAGTGTGAAAAAATAAGATTAATTCTATAAATTAGTTACAAACTCATCTTTTTCGATGAGTTTTTATTTTATACTTTTGCAAAAAATTTTGTACATACATGTCTTTACAAATAATCAATCTCAAAAAGAAATATGGCGAGCAAATCGCACTGAACAATATCAATATATCAATCGATAACAACGAAATAATTGGACTATTGGGACCAAATGGTGCCGGGAAATCTACACTTATGAAATCCATAACCGGTGTAATAAGACCTGATGAGGGTTCTATAATTTTTAATGATAAAAATATCTTTGAAAATGAAATTTACTCCAAAAAACAAATTGGATTTTTGCCAGAAAACAATCCTTTGTACATGGAAATGTATATAAAAGAGTATCTGCTTTTTGTGGCAAATTTGCACGGTGTTTCCGAAAACAGAATAGATGAAGTAATAGAATTAGTAGGTATAACACCCGAAAAATCAAAAAAAATAAGCCAATTATCCAAAGGTTACAAACAAAGAGTAGGATTGGCACAAGCTATACTCCACCAACCCGATTTGCTGATATTAGACGAGCCTACAAATGGATTGGATCCCAACCAAATACTCGAAATTAGAAATGTAATAAAAGAAATAGGGAAAGAAAAAACCATTATCCTTTCCACACACATTATGCAGGAGGTAGAAGCACTTTGTACAAGGGTAATCCTAATACACGAAGGAAATATATTACAAGATTGTCCAATAGACCAGTTCCAAGGGAAATACAATAGTTTGGAAGAGGCTTTCACACATTATACCATCAACAAAGACTAAATAAAAAGAGTTTGTAATAATACAAACTCTTCTTTTTTATCAGAGCATCATCACTCCTTCTATCACTCCAACTTTTTTGTAAATATCGATTACATGATCGGAATCCAATACAAAAGCATTGATGTTTACGGATATATATTTTCCGTTTTTACTTTCTCTATTTCCCAAAGTATGATGTACCCCATCAAATATCTTATAGATTTCTGCTAATTTGTTTCCATCATTTTCTATTATGAATTTGAATAAATAATCTTGTGGAAATTCATAATTGGCATCTAATTTCTCTTTTAATGATTGGTAGAACTCTTCTGGGTTGTTATGTTTTTTGTCTAATATTTCCATATTTTTATTTTGAATTGAATGCTCCTAATATACTACTTTTATTATCCTTTTCATGCTTTTCTATAATACTGAACATTCCGTTTACCAATTGATCCGTTGCCAATCTGGAAAGTCCACCTTGCTGCATAGCCGAAGCAGATGTGTTTCCTCCTAATATAGAATTGATAAGGCTACTTCCGGATAGTGCAGAGTTGATGGATTTTACAATCCCAAATTGATTGAGTTTTTCATCTACCTTTGGCAATAGAGCATTTACCAAAAGTGTGGAGGATTTTTCTCTTAATATTTGTGTAGCAGTTGTTCCACTCGTTATCCTTTCCATGTCTTGAGAATTTAGGGAATTAACAGCATCTTTCAGTATAGGTTCAGAAACATTGGCTGTATAAGCAGCAGCTTGTGCTATGTAATCTTTCTCTTTCGCAACCAAACTTGGTGATATTCTCTCCAACATGGAATTTATTTTTACCAAAGATTCCGGCATTGCTTTTTCTATCAGTCCATTTTTCAGGAAAGAATCCTTGTCTTTGAAAACTGCCATTCCAGAAGAAATACCTCCTAAAAGCACTTGTTTTATGATGGCTATACCTACGGAGGAAGTTGCTATTGCTGCACAAGATTGTACAGAAGTCCCTACTACTGCAACTGCCATAGTTGCCATTACAATTGTATTATTTTTCATAATTTATTATTTTTTTAAATCTCGTCTTGTGACGAAACAAGTTTTTTGAATTTTCTTTTTAGCACAAATTATACCAAATTTTATTATTTTAAAATGGATAGAAAAAGGCAATATTTAAAGTGGGTTTCAGAGGTTGTATTTTGTCAATTCTCCATCGTTGTCCCTCGGGTTGGTTGGGATCATATATTTTGTATGCCAAATCCAATCGGAAAACGATGTATGCAATTTTTAGTCGTAATCCAAATCCACTTCCTATCCCGACTTGTTTGTAGAATTTAGAAAACTTGAATTCGTCTCCCAAACCATTGTCTTTCAAACTCCAAGTATTACCTATATCTGTAAACAAAGCACCTTCGTATGTGGAATTGAAAGGTACACGATACTCTATACTTGTTGTAAGTTTTACATTGTCCATGATATAAGTCCTAACTGCTTCATTCAGTTGTGAATCTGCTGGTCCTAATCCTCCAAATGGCAACCAAGCTCTAATATCGTTGGAACCTCCGTTGAAATAGGATCTTACAAATGGCATTGCATTGGAGTTTCCATAGGGTATCCCAATTCCAACAAACTGTCGAAGTGCCAAAGTATTTTTACCATCTCTGAAAGTAAAGAATTTTCTAATATCAAAGTCAAATTTTATAAATTGAGAATATGGTATGTTGAAAATGGTCTTTTGATCATTGTTTGTTACTCCTTGTTCCGAGCTAGAATGTTTCAACATAGACAAAATATTTCCCGCTACTTCTACTTTAGCATTAAAATAAAATGGATTTTGATATTCACTTTTCCCCATTTCATTATAAGTAAAATCATACAAAACTGAAGAAATAAGTACATTTTGCGTCAATCTATCTTTGTTGATTAGAGATTGCTTGAATGAATTAATCAAATTGATTTGGTCGTCCGTTGTAAGTGTATTTTGATAGGTTTGATCTTCGAATATCATAGCTGATACCTGATCCATTGTGAGTGTACCGTTGCTGTATAGCGTTCCTATATAAGGTAGGTATTGAAAATAATTATTGAAAACTTGCAACCGTATTTGATTTTCATTGACATAGTAATCATAGTACTTGTCTTTGTTTTGAGTTATAGAAAGTAGTGTATTGAAAAGTGTAAGCTTATGTACAACTCTATCATTGACATTGGCATAATAATTCAACCCACCGTTGAACATAATCCTATCCATTCCTATATTTTTTTGGTAGGACATACCAAGGTTGATACTGGAAGATGGGGAGAATCTTTTGGGGATAACTTTATAATACTTGAAAGGCAATAATAACCTAGGAATGGTAAGATTGGCTTGTGCGGAAAACTCGTAGGCTAATATCCTAGAACTAGGATCTGCAGGATCTACAATTCTACCAAATACGCCTGTAACACTTGTATTGAGGTTTTCCATTCCTCCAAATACATTTCTTGTTGTAAGGTCGATAGAAGGACTAATTGCATAGCTTAATAATTGAGAATAATTGGCATCTAACATTATTTTCCTTTCAAATTTGTCCAAGGGTTTTAGGAGATAAAGGACATCTATAATTCCATCATTCCCTGGACTACCCAATCCATCATTTCTTAAAGAATCTTTGGCTTTTATGATGGAGAAGTTATTCATATTTAGCAAGTTTCTTTTAGTGAGATCCAGCATATTTTGATCGTATCTATCACCTGATTTCAGAGTGATAGCTCTCCAAAGTGCATTGTTACGGAATTGGTTATCTATTTTATGGAAATTAATGCCTAGCAAACTATCTTTTTTCGTTTTACTAGGGAAATCATTAGCATTTTCTACAACAGCTACATCTATTTTTCCAATTTTTGCGATTTTGTAAGGTGTGTTTGCAGAGTCTTTTTTTATATAAAGAGTGAGTGGTACATGTTTTCTATCTTTCAGAGAGTCTGTTACAAAATAAATTTCATCAGTAGAAGCATTGAATTTGTAATAACCCTCATTTTTCATGTTATCACTAATTCTTTTGGCTTCTTTTTCCAATTCCGAATGATCCAAAATATCTCCCTTTTTCACAAAAGATTTATTAAAATCCCTTTCATAAAGTTTTTTGATATTTTCATCGGCAATACTGTAGTAGTAATCATTGATATAGGTGGGATCTTTGTGGGTTACTTCGTATTGTACCTGTGCTTTTTTATTAGTTGTATCTCTTTTTATAGCGTAATTTACTTTGGCGTCCCAATACCCATGATTCCTCAATTTTTTTTGAAGTACCACTGTTGTTTTAGCCGTTTTATCTTCTTCCAATATCACTGGAGGTTTTCCATAGGAATATAAATTTCTATTCCAAAACAAGGATTGACCCACCCATTCCGGATGTCCATTTTTTATAAAAAGTGAGTCTCTCAATTTTTGGTTTCGCATCTGTGTAGGAAAAGCCATATACTCTGCCAATATCGTATCATATTTGGGATTGGTCATATTGTACATGGTTAGCGTAAGAGGAAATAGCAGAAGAGCTTTTTTGTTTGGTTTTTGTAATATTGCAGACTCCAAATCTGTAGAAAATATAGAGCCATCTTTGTATTCCAAATCATTTTTGGTCAGTAAAAATTCGCCAGGCGGAACTTTTTTTGTTACATTGCATGCACAAAGAAAAAAGATAATACTTGCAAAAGAACCAAATATATAATATTTTTGAAGATATTTTTTAAAATGCTTACCGCTCATAAAATAAAAGTTATACAATCATTGGATAAAAAGAAATTCAGACAAAAATACAATTTGTTTGTTGTCGAAGGAAATAAAAATATCCGAGAACTTCATCAATCTCAATATAAAATTAAAGAAATATTTTCTATTGAGCCCAAAAATATCGATTTTTTGGGAGTATTACCTTATCAGATTACAGAAAAAGAATTGCGGAATATTAGTTTTCTGCAAAATCCAAAAGATTCTTTGGCAATTTGCGAAATTTTACAGCCGAAAGAAATTGCAGAAAGTGATACCCAAATAATTTTAGATGGGATACAAGACCCAGGAAACCTAGGTACAATAATAAGATTAGCAGATTGGTTTGGTATTTCACAAATTATTTGTAGTGAAGATACCGTGGACTATTACAACCCAAAAGTGATACAAGCAACCATGGGTTCTTTCACCAGAACTGAAATTTTCTATACCGATTTAGAAATATTTTTACAGACTTCCAAAAATCAAAATATAGGTACGGATATGGACGGGGAAAGTATTTACAAATTCAATTTTCCAAGAAATATAAATATCATTCTAGGAAATGAAGGCAATGGAATTCGACCAAAAATAGAAAAACTTTTGCAAGATAAAATTACAATTCCAAGGTTTGGAAATCAAAAATCGACTGAAAGCCTGAATGTTTCTATGGCAGGTGGGATAATTTTAGGGCAACTATTTTCAAAAAAGTAACCGAATTGTTTTTAAATTAATTTTTCAAAACTACTAATACTCTTATTTTTCTGATACGATTCTAATTTTTTCAAAGAATATCTTATAAACATCGGTGCAATATAAACCATTGCCAAACCAATAATTCTTTTTTTCCAATTACTATTTTTGAGGTTTTTTTTAGCATAACCACTAATCATAACTGTAATCCCTAACTTTACAGCCTCTTCTACAAATCCATTTTTGGAGGCAGTACTCGCCAAATTAAGCAATTTATTTTTTCCTATAACTCTATCTTTCACTTCGCTGGCAACCTCTTTCATGATTTCCTCTTTTTTCAGAGTAATCCCGGCGTGTCCATTTTCATCTACGGTTTCTGCAATGAATTTGTCCGAGAAACCATTAGTAAAAGCACTTAGGCTATCTTTTGCATTATCAAAAGAAATCAAGCTTTCCAAATCCTGAACTTCGGACTTCAACAATTCTTTTTTCCTTCTTAACTCTTCTAGGCTATTGTATTTTGTACTCATGACTATTCGTTGATGAATTGTATAATTTTATTCGCAATGGAGTTTTTTATAGAGTTTTTGGTTAATAAAATAATCAAAAACAAAAGTAGATACACACCAGCAACTATCATGAAACCCAGTGCATAACTTTCTACAAATTTCCCTAACAAGAAGCCCAAACCTACATTGAATAAAATAATGAAAAACAACAAAGTAATTGCTGCTAACACTATATAAGTGGTTGTACCCAAAGAAAGTGCTGTTTTTTCTGTAGCTTCCAACTTCAAAAGCTCTGTCTTTTTGGAAGCGTAATCTTTTAATATACCCAACATTTTAGTTTTTTTTTTAAAATGATAAAAAGGAACTTTAGAATTCAAAGTTCCTTTATTTATTAAATTCTATTCAGACTTCAATTAGGATTTCATACTGTCCAACTTGTCGCTTACATCTTTTGCTAAACTTGTAGCGGTATCCATTGCTCTGTCTTTGTATTTGTCATAACCTTCTTTCACTGTACTAGCAACAGAACTTGCTGTGTCTTTAAAGGTAGATGACAAATTGTCATAGTGTCCTTTTACTTTATCGGATACATCGTTGTATCTGTTTTTAGCCACTTCAGAAACTTTACCGTACTGATCAACAGCTTGATCTTTTATATTACCAGCTTTCTTTTTTAGTTTTTTTCTGGTTTCTTTACCTTCTTCTGGAGCATATAACATACCCATTACAACACCAACTGCTGCACCTGCTAACAATCCTGCAAGTACGCCTCCTAAGTTATTTCCTTTCTTTGCCATTTTTATTTTTTTTATAATTAGTTGTGATATTAAAAACTTTCAATAAAGTTACAATAAATATACCACAAATCAAATAATTATAAATTATTTTTTTTAATGAGCCTTACAGTTCTTGTTAATTATTTCTAACATCAACGCTATTGTTTGTTCTTTGTTCAGGTCGGAATTGTCGATTAATATCGCATCTTCTGATTTTTTCAGTGGTGCTATTTCTCTTTCACTATCCATTTTATCCCTATTGATGAGGTTTTGTCTTACCTCGGTTTCGTTGGCATCTATTCCTAGTGAAACCAACTCATGAAATCGTCTTTTGGTTCTTTCCTCTATACTTGCTGTAAGAAAAAATTTCAGGTCTGCATTAGGCAAAACAACTGTCCCAATATCTCTTCCATCCATAATTACTCCACCTTTTTCAGCGATATTTCTTTGGGTATCCAATAAAAAATTTCTTACTTCGGGTTGCCTAGCTACTATACTTACAAAATCCGAAACCTTGCTCGTTCTTATTTCTTTAGAAACATCAATTTCATTTAAAAACAATAATAACTCATCATTTTTTTGGATAAATTCCAAATGAACTTTACAAAGTAGTTGGGATAATTTTTCAAAATCAATATGGTCAATTTCAAAACAATTTTCAAGTGCAAAATAGGTTATTCCTCTGTACAAAGCACCAGTGTCCAAATGTATTAGTCCTAATTTTTCGGCAATAACTTTGGAAATTGAGCTTTTCCCAGTGGAGGAATATCCGTCGATAGCAATTACAGGTTTTTTCATTCTGCGAATTTCCGATATTTTTTGGTAAAATTAAATTTAAAAAAAAATAAAATTGAGAGAAATCCCTCTCTTTAATATTTGTTTCCAGTAAGGTCGTAGGTTACACCTATTTGGTTCAGGTTGGCAGCATTGTGGTATCTGGCGTGGGTATAATCGAAACGGAATGCCCCAAATTTCATTCCAACACCTGCGGAAATCCCAGAAAAACTCCTTTGATCCATTACCGCCAATTCATTTCCTCTTTTGATATTATAGCCCAATCTGAGGTTGAAATTTTTTTCTGGGAAAAGTTCTGCACCCAAAGAAAAATGATCGAGTACTTTCCTGAAAAAACCAACTGGTTGTCCATTGTTGTCCAATTCCGAAGAAATATTAAAGGCTTGTAAATCGTGTGCAGTAACAGTAAATGTCAATGGGAATTTTTGTAATCTCCTGGTGTAACCCAAATCTATGGCAAACGGCAATGTTTCTCTCACCCCATTGAAAGGTTTGAATTGATAGCCAAAATTTCTTGCTACCAAGGAAATACTTTCGCCCAATTTGTCATCATGAAAGGTAATTCCAGCATTAGCAGTAACTGCCATCGAGGAATATGAATCTATTTTTGAAGTTATAAAATTAAGATTTCCACCTATTGTCCATTGATCTTCGAACTGATACGCATATCCACCACCAATTGCAACATCCGAAGCAGAAAATTCTCCCATCTGAAAACCACTTTCGTCCGTACGAGCCATTTTCCCATAATCCATATATCTGGCGTGAATATTTACTAAATGTCCACCTTCCAAATCCCTAACATAGGATATAGTACCATATTTGGAGTCCGCAAGATACGAGGCAACATTCAAAGATAATTTGCTGTGCATTTCTTTGTTCATCAAAGAAGGATTGGAAGCCACAAAAGCAGGGTCGTAATCGGTAATAGATATTGCATTTCCTCCCAAAGCAGCTTGTCTGGCGGACACCGGAGTATTCAAAAAATTATACACAGAATTGCCAATCTGTGCATAAGAAACAGCTGACAAAAATAATAGTGGAAGTATAAAATTCTTCTTCAAGGAATAATAAATATTAGTTGCAAAAATAATCCTTTTTCGGTCGTGTCAAAATTTTTCATTAAAAATTTTTGAGTTTATTATTTTTCTAACCTCTATAATTGTTGTTGAATGTTTATATTTGCAAAAAAAGAAAAGTAGCGATTTTTGTTTGCATTTATCCATAACAAAAAAATTACAATTCATCAACTCAAAATTAATATGAAATACAAAAGAATTCTTCTGAAACTAAGTGGCGAAGCCCTTATGGGAAATAGACAATACGGAATAGATAACGATAGGCTGAAAGAATATGCCCACGAAATAAAAACTGTTGTGGACAAAGGTTGCGAAGTTGCAATCGTTATTGGAGGAGGTAATATTTTCCGTGGAGTTGCTGGTGCAGCCAAAGGTATGGACAGAGTACAAGGAGATTATATGGGGATGTTGGCAACGGTAATCAACGGAATGGCATTGCAAGGAGCATTGGAAGATGCTGGTATCCGAACCAGACTACAAAGTGCTATAGAAATGGATAAGGTTGCAGAGCCATTTATAAAAAGAAGAGCAGTAAGACATTTGGAAAAAGGCAGAGTAGTAATTTTTGGTGCTGGCACAGGTAATCCCTATTTCACAACAGATACCGCAGCTACCCTGAGAGCGATAGAAATAGACGCCGATGTTATCCTGAAAGGGACAAGGGTTGATGGAATCTATGATTGCGATCCAGAAAAAAATGAAAATGCTGTTAAATTCAACTCATTAACTTTTGATGAGGTATATGAGAAAAACCTGAAAGTAATGGATATGACAGCTTTCACCTTAAGCCACGAAAACAAATTACCAATTATAGTATTTGACATGAACAAACTTGGTAATCTACAAAAACTAATAGAAGGCGAAAACATTGGAACTTTGGTAGATTTGTAATAAAAATATAATTAAGAAAATAGAATGGAAGAATTATCATTGATAACCAATATGGTAAAGCAAGAAATGGATGCAGCAATAAAACACTTGGATCATGCTTTCCAGAAAATCAGAGCAGGAAGAGCCTCTACAACCATGGTACAAGATGTAATGGTGGAATATTATGGTGCACCAACACCAATCAATCAAGTTGCTAATGTATCCGTTCCAGATGCTATGACTATCTGCATACAACCTTGGGACAGAACAGCAATTGGTGCTATTGAGAAAGCCATCATCATTTCTAATCTTGGTTTTGCTCCATCTAATAACGGAGAAAATATCATCTTAAATGTCCCTCCTTTGACAGAAGAGAGAAGAAGAGAACTTGCAAAACAGGCAAAAGTGGAAAGTGAGCAATCCAAAATCACTATTAGAAATGCCAGACAAGATGGCATGAAAGAATTGAAAAAACTTGATGGAGTTTCCGAAGACCTAATAAAAGGTTCCGAAGATGAAATCCAACAATTGACAGATAAATATGTGAAATTATGCGATGACCACCTCAAAATAAAAGAGGCAGACATCATGAAAGTATAGTTGGGGAAATTACTCCAACTATTTTGTCATTATGCCAAACAAATTTGGTCTATAATGCTTTGATGAAATCATCAGAAAATTGTAAAAGCTGCTGTAGTGCAGTTTCCTCCACAGGATAATGTCCACCATCTTTTAATATTTTTATAGTGAATGGAGCTTTTATCCCCTTCATGGATATTTTGGTTAGGTTGATAGGTGTCCAATTGTCTTTTTCCGGTTGGGTAAGCAGTATTGGACATTTGTCAAACTCCGTTACAGGGATAGGTAATTGGTAACTCATATATTCATACAGAAATTGCAGTTGAACATTTGTGCCGGCAGAAGATTTGTCATTTAGAAAAATTTTCAAAGCCTTTTCATTATTGACTAAACAATTCATTTTGGATACCAATTTCATTGGAATAGGCAATCTTCCGAAACCTATTTTAGAAAAAAAATTCATCATAGTTAATACCAACCAATTGGACCAACCATATTTGGCGGTACTTTTACCGACAGTTTTATCGTCATTTTCAAAAAACACATTCCTATTATCCCATAAACTTCGTCCATGAAACAAGCTGCATTGTAGCACAACATTCCACCTGCACTCAATCCATAGAGAATAGGTTTTTTAAAATTTCTTTTGGTTTCATTATTCACGAAATCTGCAAAACAATGAACCCAATCGTTGTAGGTTATATTTTTTTGAGAAACCTCTGTCATACCAAAGCCTAAATTATCAATTGCTATCACTTCATAACCCAATTCGGCTGGTTTGTGTCCAATTATCATATTCAATTGTCTGCCATTGGTTTACCCACTCCATGATGCAAAAAAACTCTATATTCTGCATTTGGATTTGGGTAGCAATCCAAGTGTATTTTATTTCCTTTCCAATCCCAAGTTTTTTCTATCGGTAAATTATTTTCATTAATTTGAAATTCAGTTGGAAGCAAATCGTTTATTTTTTTCCAAGCGAAATTAGTTTGATAAGATTTCATTTAATAATAGAGATTAGAAGTTAGAAATTAGAAATTAGGGATTAGGGATTAGGGTTAGGGATTAGAAATTGGAGATTGAATACTAGATTTTTAAAAAATATAGTAGACGAAAATTATAATTCTTTTCTAAGTCTTGCTACTGGAATATTGAGTTGTTCTCTGTATTTTGCAATTGTTCTTCTGGCTATATTATATCCTTTTTCTTTCAATACTACCACCAAAGCGTCATCTGTCAATGGTTTTCTTTTGTTTTCGTTGCCTATTGCTTCTTGCAGAAAAGTTTTTATTTCTTTGGTGGAAACTTCTTCGCCATCGTCATTGGTTAGAGAGTCTGAAAACAAATCTTTAAGCAAAATTATCCCGTTAGGAGTATCAGCATATTTGCTTTTTACGACCCTGGAAATTGTAGAAATATCAAACCCTGTTTCCTCTGCAATATCTTTCAATATCATAGGTTTCAAGGATTTTTCATCGCCGGAGATGAAAAAATCTTTCTGCATTTTCACTATTGCAGTTATGGTTTTCAGTAGCGTGTTTTGTCTTTGGTTGATGGCGTCTATATACCATTTTGCTGCATCTAATTTTTGTTTAATGAAAAGAGCAGCTTGTTTGTGTTCGGCAGATTTTTTGTCGTGCGAATAGGTGGAAAGTATATCCTTGTACTCATCGGATACCCGAAGTGTAGGTGCATTTTTGCTATTGAGCATCGCTAATACTTCTGGTTTACCTTTTTTACCTTCCCTTATTTGGATTACAAAATCCGGAATTATTTCTTGGTTGAGTGTGATTGTTTGTGTATCAAAATTTCCGCCTACTTTTGGCGAAAGGTGGGATATTTCTTCCAAAGCATCTTTCAAATCTTCCTCTTCTATATCGTATTTTTGGATTATTTTGTTGTAATGTTTGTTGGTAAGGGCATCAAATTGATTTTTCAAAATGTTTGCTGCCAATACCACTGCTTTGTTGGCACTCACTTTTTTTTCTATTTGCAAGAGCAAACATTCTTGCAAATTTCTAGCACCAACTCCTGGAGGATCTAATTTTTGAACATAATTTTCGAGTACCATTTTCACTTTATCCACACTGGTATAGATACCTTGGGAGAAAGCCAAATCGTCCACTATGGATTTTAATTCTCGTCGTAGGTAGCCATCATTGTCCAAATTTCCGATTATATATTCTGCAATTTTCAAATCATCTGGGTCTGCAATATGGACAAGGTTGATTTGTTCCATCAAATAATCGTAAAGCGTTTGTCCTTCGGTCAATAGACTTTGGCTATCAAATTCTTCATCATCTGGAGAATAATTGCTGGTAGAAGTTTTGTATGAAGGTTCATCATCATAGAGATATTCATCAACATCGAAATCTGTGTCTATACTTTCATTGCCTTCTTCTTCATAATCGTTTCCTAGGTCATCAATATTTTCTTCTTTTTCGTTTTCGGAAACTTTTTCAAGTGCTGGGTTTTCTTCTAATTCTTTCTCCAATTCTTGTTCAAATTCTAGTGTATGAAGTTGTATCAACTTCATTAATTGAATTTGTTGTGGGGCAAGTTTCTGCCCAAGTTTCATTTGGAGATGTTGTTTTAGCATATTTTACTTACAAAGATTGGTGTTTTTTTATTTAATGAATCCTTAACGACTATAAATTTACAATTTATTTTGGATAAAAATTTTATTTTTTTGGATAATGATTAAAATTCAGCAGTTTTGGGGGTTCTTGGAAACGGAATAACATCTCTAATATTGGTCATTCCTGTAACAAAAAGCACGAGTCTTTCTAGTCCAAGTCCAAATCCTGCATGAGGCACGGAACCGAATTTTCTAGTATCCAAGTACCACCAAAGTTCGTGTTCGTCCACATTCATTTTTTCCATTTTGGATTTCAATACCGATAATTTTTCTTCCCTTTGGGAACCACCGATTATCTCTCCAATTCCGGGAAAAAGGACATCCATGGCTCTTACGGTTTTTCCATCTTCATTCAGTTTCATATAGAAAGCCTTTATTTCTGCTGGATAATCGAAAAGTACAACTGGACTTTCAAAATGCTTTTCCACCAAATATCTTTCGTGTTCACTTTGCAAATCGCAACCCCAAGCTTCTACCGGAAATTGGAATTTTCCTTTCTTGTTTTCTTTGGAGTTCATGAGAATTTCTATAGCTTCTGTATAAGAAACTCTCATAAATCTTTTTTTGACAACATTTTCCAACTTCTCTATCAATCCTTCTTTTGCTCTATCTTTCTCTGGTTTTTGTTTTTGCTCTTCGGCAAATCTTTTGTCCAAAAATTCTAAATCGTCTTTGCAGTTTTCCAAAACATAAGAAATTACGAATTTCAAGAAATCTTCTGCCAAATCTATATTGTCTTCCAAATTATTGAAGGCAACCTCTGGCTCCACCATCCAAAATTCAGCCAAATGCCTAGTAGTATTGGAGTTTTCTGCACGGAAAGTAGGTCCAAAAGTATAGACCCTACCCATTCCCATCATAGCAGTTTCTACATTCAGTTGTCCGGAAACCGTTAGACTGGTTTTTCTACCAAAAAAATCGGCTTCATAGTCTATTTCACCTTCTTCATTTTTAGGAATTTGGTTAAGGTCAAATGCTGTAACATTGAACATTTCTCCAGCACCTTCTGCATCTGCACCGGTAATAAGCGGAGTGTGAATGTAAAAAAATTGGTTGGAGTTGAAAAATTGATGTATAGCAAAAGAAACAGCATGTCTGATCCTGAAAACCGCAGAAAAAAGGTTAGTCCTAAATCTTAAATGTGCCTGTTCTCTTAGGATTTCCAAAGAATGTTTTTTGGGTTGTAGCACAGTTTTCTCCAATTCGTCTGTGAAATTATCGCCTAATATCTCAATTTTTTTGGCAATAATTTCTATATTTTGTCCTGCACCTTGGCTTTCTACTACTTCTCCAATTATTTTTAATGACGATGCGGTCTTTATATTTTTTATAATTTCTTCACCAAAAATATCAAAATCCACTACTACTTGTAGATTATTAATAGTAGAACCATCGTTGAGGGCGATAAATCTATTGGAGCGAAATGCTCTAACCCAACCTTGAACTGTAATGTCATGATGAAGTAATTTCTTGTAATCTACTAATAAAGATTTTATGGTTTGTCTTTTCATTTTCAAAAATTATATGGTTGGCAAAATTAATAAATTTAGTCGTAATTGCAGGAATTGATTTGTGATAAAAATTAGTGGGCAGTTTCAACCAGCAAGTGCAATTTCTATTATTATTAACCCGACCTCTAAATATTGATTTTAGCAATATCCTCCATTACCATTAATATTGTTTAAAATGAATGAAATATATTTTATAATATCGGTTAATTACTGTATAGTTAATAATATAATAGTGTCCCAAAAATTTTGTTTAAATAAAATGAAATTTAACAGTTTGTATTCAAATTGTTTAATGATAAGAAACTAAAAAGGTCGCTCCTACGGAGCTTTCCAAACAAAAAAATTATGGTAACAGATTGCCTCTCCCGAGTAATATCATTAAACAAGAATTTTCAATAGCTTATTATATCGTTATCTTTGGAGTTTTTCCCCATAAGAAAGGTCGCCTGCATCTCCAAGTCCTGGAGTTATGTATCCTTTGGAAGTCAAATTTTCATCGACAGCACCAATCCAAATTTTAGCATTTGGGTATGCTTTTTCTATGGTGTCAATCCCTTGTCGAGAGGCAATTGCAGCAACAATATGTAATTGACTAGGTTTGCCATGGTTCAACAAATCTTTTAAAGCTTCCACCAAACTTGCACCTGTTGCTAGCATAGGATCGGCAACTATCAAAGGTCTTCCATCGATATTGGGACAGGTAAGGTAGTCCTGTTGTATGGAAAAATAATCATTGGCATCGTGTTTTCTATAAGCGGCTACAAAACCACAATCTGCACCATCAAAATAATTCAATATTCCTTGGAAAAGTGGTACTCCTGCTCTTAATATTGTAGTGATAACTGGTTGTACAGTAAGTTCTTCTACTGATATTTTGTCCAATGGGGTAGTGATTTCTGTTGTGTGATGTGCCAAATGTTTGCTAATTTCAAAAGCTGCAATTTCTCCTATTCTTTCCATATTTCTGCGGAATCTCAATCTGTTTTGCTGGATATTAATATTTCGTAATTCATTAATCCAAATGTTTACTAATGAAAATTGATCGGAGAGTATTGTTGTCATGTGGAGAGGTTATGGGGTTATGAGGTTATGAGGTTATGGGGTTATGAAGTTATGAGGTTATGAGGTTATGGAGTTATGAAGTTATGGGTTTATGAAGATAGTAAAATATATTTTTTTTTAAAAAAAATAAAGAGTTGATGATTGATTTTCAACTCTTTATATTGTTATTTTTGTCGGAAATATACTTCTATTGGTACTCCTGTAAAGCCGAATTCTTTTCTCAATTGGTTTTCAGTAAATCTTTTGTAAGGTTCCTTTACATATTGTGGTAGGTTACAGAAAAACACAAATTGTGGCGATGGAGTAGGGAGTTGTACGCAATATTTTATTTTGATGTATTTCCCTTTGATAGCAGGTGGAGGTGTGTTTTCAAAAATTGGCAACATCACTTCGTTCAGTTTGGAAGTTTTTATTTTTTTTGCTCTTGCTTCATATACCTCCATTGCTGTTTCTACGGCTTTCAAAATTCTCTGTTTGGTAAGAGCCGAAATAAAAAGAATAGGTATGTCCGAAAATTGCCCGATTTTGTTTTTGATAACAGCCTCGAAATCTCTTGTAGTATTGGTTTTTTTATCTTCAACCAAATCCCATTTGTTAACCAATATCACAATTCCTTTCCTGTTTCTTTGGGCAATACTAAAAATATTCATGTCTTGGGATTCCCAACCTAGTGTTGCATCTACCATTATCACTACAACATCGGAATATTCTATTGCTCTTACAGAACGCATCACGGAGTAAAATTCCAAATCTTCGGAAACTCTGTTCTTTTTTCTCATTCCTGCGGTATCCACCAAAACAAATTCGTGTCCGAATTTTTTGTAATGACTTTGTATAGCATCTCTTGTGGTACCTGCAACATCGGTAACTATATTTCTGTCGGTTTCCAATAATGCGTTGGTAAGCGTGGATTTTCCAACATTTGGTCTGCCAACAATTGTGATTTTTGGAAGTCCTTCAAATGGGTCTTTGTAATCTGTGGTTGGGAAATCTCGTACAACATCATCTAACAAATCGCCGGTTCCGGAACCCGTTGCAGAGGATATGGTATAATATTTTTCTATTCCTAATTGGTAAAATTCGGTTGCTGGTAATTCTTCCTTGGACGAATCTACTTTGTTGCCTACGATATAGGTTGGCTTTCCAGATTTCCTTAGCATGGAATAGATTTCGTGGTCGGTATCCAAAAGTCCCTCTTCTACATTGAGCATGAAAATAATGGAGGTGGCTTCATCTATTGCCAATTGGACTTGTTTGGAGATTTCTTCTTGGAAGACATCATCATTATTTACATCATAACCTCCTGTGTCTATAACTGTGAATTCTACACCATTCCAATCGGATTTTCCATAGTGTCTGTCTCGGGTAACACCAGAGGTGGAATCTACAATGGCTTCTCTTCTTTCTAATAAACGGTTGAATAAGGTTGATTTTCCAACATTCGGACGACCTACAATTGCTACTAAATTACTCATAAAAATTTGTTTCTAGCTTTGCTTTATATATTTAGCAAAGAAATTAAGAATGGGTGCCTCGGTCTTTCCGAGCCCAAAAATTTTTGCAAAGATAATAATTTTCATTTTTCTAAATTTTAGATAAATTTAGGGGGTGAATTTTATTTTAATCTGATGGAAATTATAAAGGGATAAATTGGGTGTTTTTCCTCTTTTATATACTGGTTTGCCGAGTTACCTTTGTATCAGAAAAACAAACTAATAACTTTTCTTCATTTAATTTGAATTTTTCAAAAGCAAGCCGAGAAAGCCAAGTCTATGATTTGGTTTTCTTTTTTTATTCAAACTTCATTAATCTTTCAAAATCGATTGCATTGACTTTTATCGTTTATTATAAATATTGTTTGCTGGGTGTGTTTTACTAATCTTTCAAAAAAGTTCAACACAAAAATCCCCTCGTTTTCACGAAGGGATTCTATTGTTTTTGGTTCGTAGAGTTTGTTTTACTTCTTCGAAAATAACCATACATGATAATCAATAAGTTATAAATCTATGGTACAAATACGATACTAAAAACTAATCTTGAACATGATCTTATTTGAAGAATTTCAATCGTTTTTGAAGTAATTGTATGTACAATTCTTGATATTGTTTGCTCAAAAAAGATTGATGAATGAGTGAAATCATTTTATTTTCTGTTTTTAAAAATCGTTTGAAGGTATTTTCAATTTGTTTTTGATTTAAACCTAATTTTAATCCCAAATCATTAAAATCATTTTTGGAAAGTTTTTTCTTTTTTCCAGCAATCGTCAATGCAGATTCTTCTTTGTCTTCAGGCAAATGAAGTTGAACATTCAATAAATCATAAGCTGGTGAAAATTCCCAATTTTCATTATTTAAAATAAGCGAAAAATTTTTGAGGTGCATATCGTTATTCCCTGTAAAATAACTAAAAATAATAACTTCATAAAACCGTAACAAATCCAATAATGTATTGGAAGAATATTCTTCAATGGCTTTTCCTATTTTTTCAACTGAACCTCGATATTTATCAAAAGCTTCCAAAACCTGAAACATATCTAACATGTGGATTTTAGCACCGTTTTCGGCTCTGTCAATTCGTTTTGTGATATAGGATAATTCCCCAGATTTCAAACGGATAAGCGAAGATGGAACAGTTGAAATACCACAAATTTCCGCCATCTTCATCGTTAAATGTTCATTTTCGGGCATTTCTGAAAAGGTGGCGTTTTGAGGTTTCAAAATGTAATTTCCTCCCAATGCTCCGATTACTGTTAATCTTCTTCTGCTTCTGTTATTTAGAATATCCTTAATCAAACCCATTGATAATTTGGGTTGAACTCCTGGAATTGCAACGGAAGTTTCAATGACTAGTTTTGCCAATTCTTCCATTTCTTGCAAGGTATAATCTAGAATTGGTGCAGAAGCTGTTCCGAAAAATTTCTGACTGCAATTCGGATGAAAATCCTGTTCAGATTTCAATTCTTGGTAGCAGTATAAACATTTCTTATTCATTTTCTTCCGAATTTATAGGTTCTACACTTACTGCACCGATACAATTTTTGCAACATGCCAAAAGCAATCCCATTCTGTCATTTTTGTTGATCTTCCAGCTTTCTGAAGCTATTTCCAACAGCCAACCTTCAGGAATTAATCCCTCAAAAAAAGGAAACAACCGATTTTCTCTATACACTTTCTCGGAAACAGGCATTGAAAATGTGATGAACTGATTGGGGAATTTCTGAATATATTCTGGGTCGTATTCATAAGTAAAATCGCTGTCGTTGGTTTCCGTTACTATTCCTGCGAAATGCTCCTGATAAAAAACTTTTCCCTGTCTCATTTCTCAATTTCTTTTAGGTTGGCAGGAACGAGTTTACTTCCAAACATCAGAAGCACTTGGTTTACTTTTGACAAACTCAGATTTTCTTTTCCTTGTTCTATTTTCCGAACCACAGTAAGGGCTACTCCCGCTTTTTCGGCAAATTCTTGTTGCGTAAGATTAGCTTCTTTTCTTTTTGTCTTAATAAAATTGGCGAGATTAGCGTACATAACTATATGCTTTTACAACTATTTAAATACAAATATATAAAATTATATGTAAAAAGATATAATTTGTATTGAAATTAAAAATCTATATGTAAATACATATAAAAATGAATTTTGTGAGCATTATTCTAGAAATATTAATTTGTTATTCTAAAGGCCGCCTGCATTAACTCTTGTTCAGATCGTGAAATTCCAATTTTATGAGCCATTTCTTTCCATTGTTTTACCGAAGTGAAAACTTCTCCCAATATGTTATCCATTTCAGATGGTTTCAATCTGAAAAAATCGCCTACACTTTTCGCTAATTCAAAATCTAAAGCATTGTTATCCATATCAATATTTAAAGCCAAACCATCTTTATCAATGGAAGGATTTAAATCATAAGCCGGTGATAGTATCCAACCTTCGTCAGTCAAAATAAATCCATGATTGCGAAGATGATCGTCCGTATTGGAAACAGCAATATTAAAAACAATTCTTCGCCACAACTGATGCAGATTTTCATTGACTTTACAACCATAATTTTGAATAAATTCTACGATATCCAAATAACTTGCAGATTGATTTTTAATTGTGTCTTCATTGTTTCCCGTCATTGTCATTGCCGATGAAAAATGAATTCTTTCTTTGCCTATTCTATCAAAACGTTTGGTGAAAAAGGTGTGATAAGTTCCGCTTACTTTTTCAATTTTACATTCCGACATTTCGATTCCAGCTTTTATCGCTAATTGATAAGTTAAATATTCCCAAGCGGCTTTATCAATGGTATCATTTTTGGAAGGGAATTTCGCAATCCAAAGTTCGTTCTTTTCATCTAAAACATTGGCTTTAGGTCTTGCACCCCCCAAGGAAGATCCTGGTGTAATGAGTACTTTCAACCATTTATTTATAGCTTCATTATCCGTGTCATTTTCGTAATGAACAACCGCTTGTTGCAATTCCCGAACCGTTGACCAAGGCGGCGTAGATTTTTCGGAATCATTATCTAAAAAATCTCCATCAGGATCCAACTTAAAGCGAAATGCACCCATTCTGGTTTCGTCAAAAACGCCCAATAGATAATCAATATCATACAGTGTTTTAGGATTTTCACCTTTTGCTTTGGCTAAGAGAATTTCACGGCGTTTCATTAATGTTCGTCCCCAGGTATCGGGCATACTGTCTAAGAAAATTCCGAAATTCTCTTTATTATTTGGAAATTGTTGCCCGGAATAAAACTGAATATCAGGGTCAATCAGTCTTTGAGCCTTGGATTTCAACCAATTTTTGTCATATTCAAAACTAAAAGCTTTTCGCCCTTTGGCTTGGTGTGCAGACAAAATACCCAACAACACCGGTTCGGTTAATCCAATCCAGTGTGCATAAACGAAGATATCGGTTTTATTGACTGCCATTTTATAATAGATCTAAATCTTGTAGTTTCCTGCCCAATTCATCGTCAGCAGCCAATTTCAAAAAATCATTTTGCAAACCCAATACACGAAGTACGTTAAAATAAGCACCCATTGCCACACTACCATCGCCTTTTTCTACTAAATATAAGGTAGAACGAGCAATACCTGCACGCTCGGCAACTTGTATAGCTGTTAGCTTTCTACGCTTTCGGGCTAATTTTATGTTCTCGCCCATTTGCTCTAAAAGCACAGTATATTTGGGTAAAAGAATTTGCTTTTTCACTTTTAATGATTGTTATTTCATACAAAAGTAAATAAAATGATTGAAATAACGAACATATTTTTTAAAGGGGTGAAACTAACAAAAAATAATTACAGCATTGATTGAAGCTCTTTCAATTTTAAGTTCAACTCTACTTTTTTATTAAACTGTTTACATCTTGCTATTTCAGATTTCAATTTTTCTATTTCTCTCAGAATAGCATCATTATTTTTTTGTTTTTCAACCAGTTCATTAATAGATTTTGTAGCTGTATCAATAGACTTTAATTGGTCACAAATGTTCTTAAAAACCCAATCTAAATTATTTTTCAACTCAAATTGAAAGGGATTGTTTTCAATTGTTTTCCAATCTGAAGTAAAGGTATAGTCAATAACTGCTATATCTTCGTTTTGAGGGTGTAGGTGTTTTGCAGAAGTTGAAACATAATATTCATCTTCAAATTCTATCCAAAATAGAATATGATAAGGAATTGCTTTTTCAATGATGGAAAGCAAATCTTTAATGATAGATTTTTCTTTCAATTCTATCTTAAAAACCTGAATTTCCTGTATATCTGTTCCGCTTAAATTAACGGTATCAACAGCAATTTTATTCAACCAGGTAATACGTTGAATTTTATCTGAAAACAACTTTTTTAGCTTTGTATTGGTGTAATCGTCAAAAGCATTTTTAGGAATTACTTTTCCAACTTCTGTATTTTTGGGCAATTGAAACATAAGAATTACGAATTACAATACTTCGCTAAAAAGTCATATAAATATCTGATTTTCAGTAAAATAAGTGTTAAAAAATTAGGATAACTCATTGATAATCAGTATATTTATGCTTGAAAAAAAATGTACAAAAATCAGAGTT
>JAFDZJ010000130.1 GCA_018266965.1 Bacteroidota bacterium | reverse complement strand
TTGGACAACATAACCCTAGCTGTATTGGCAAATCCCATTCCGTGAATCAAACCAAATATTAAAGCCAAATAATAATTCATTTTCATTAATTGATTTTGTTTATTCTTCATCACAATATTGTCCAATGCGGTGATAACTATGGTTAGTGGAATAAAAAATTCGACCCAATTACTAGGAATACGGATAATATCCAAAGTGCTGAGTGCGAGAGTTATGGAATGTCCAATGGTAAATGCGGTGATAAGAATTAATATTTTTTTCAAATCATTTATTGTATATACCGCCACCAATGCCAATACAAAAAGTTGATGATCCAAAGCGTCCAAAGCAATAATGTGTTCCCAACCTAATTGCAAATAAAATACAAAATCCTGCATAGTTTCTTAATATCTACGAAAATAATAATTATTTTTGTTTTTGATATTTGATTTAATGAAAAATGATGAATTATATTTTGATGTGCTGGAAATCTCAATCAAAATTAGAAAGTGATTAAAAGTTTCAAGGTGTTTAAAAGGACTTCGGAAGCAGAAGCGTTAAGAAAAATGAAATAAAAGTCGTTAAGAAAACGAAGTTTCGCCGATTCCTTTGAAAAAGAATACTGAGGCAAATTTCCAGTGTTTGAGCAAGCGATGGATAAAGCGATGGGGCGTGTTTGGAAATTTTAGATTTTTATTTCATTTTTTAGCTTCTGATTCCAAGTCTTGAACTTTTGGTTCTTTTGCTTTAAGGCAAAAGAACAAGATTTTTAATAGCGTCAATGTCAAAGTTATCTGTCATTCTACAACGACAGTACTCAAATCAAAGGAGGTAATTTATTCAACTAAATTTTGTATTTTAGCGAGCGAATTTTTAACGATAAAACGAAATGGCAAATAAATATGTGAACTTCATCTCTGACAAACATCTTCTAACTTGTATAGAAAATTTGCATAAATCATATTTGAAAGCCAAAAATAACATTTCAAAAAAGAGCTTTTACACCAATAAAGTTGATACCATCAAGCTGACTTTTGATGCTAAATACAACGACATCACCGAAGATGATTTAATACAATCCGAAATCCTACGTCAAATAGATAAATCCATAAACAATTCTATTGGGACTTTTCACGAACAAATTTTAGGAGGTATCAAAGGTTTTGAAGTTGGAAAATTAAGCGGTTTTGACATTAAAGCAAATGACGATACATTATTTGCCGACATAAAGAATAAACACAACACGATGAACAGTAGTTCTGCTGAAGCTTTGTTTCAAAAATTGGCACGATACGCAGATGATTACAAAAAGGCAAAGTGTTATTGGGTACAAGTTTTAGCAAAAGGAAGTTTTAACGAACTTTGGAAAGGCGAAATCAACGGTAAAGAATACAGCCATTCAAGAGTTTATAAAATTTCAGGCGACCAATTTTATGCGTTACTTTCAGGACAAGAAGATGCTCTTTTTCAATTATACAAAGCTTTACCAAAAGCTATTGACGATTATCTAAAGTCAATAAAAGAAGACGAAACAACTAAAGAAAATTCAGCTTTAGATGAAATTACATCTGAAACCAAAAAATCTAAGCGTTCTATTCTTGACCAAATAACTTTTGAAAATTACAGCTATTATTTGGGATTTGATAAATTATAATAATCGTTCAAAAACTTAATAATCGAATAACCAACTTCCCTGCCTAAATTAACAGGAACAGCATTTCCAATTTGCTTATATTGTTGAGCCATTGGACCTGCAAATTGCCAATCATCAGGAAAGGTTTGTATTCGTGCATATTCTCGAACTGTAAACGGACGAGTTTCATCTGGATGACAGCGTTCAGTTTGCTTTTGAGCCGGACTACATGTCAAAGTCAAACAAGGTTCGTCCCATCCTATTCTCCTTGCCATTCCTGTTTTTCCACCACCTAAATAGAAACTTGCTCCCATAAAATCCTTTTGAATATCAATAGGCAAATCTCTCCAATATCCTTTTTGTGGAACTAAATCCAAAACTACTTTTTTGCTTTCAGGATACTTTGCTCCCAAAGATTTTGGAACATTTGTATCAAACAATTCGCCTTTTTTCAAGGCATCTTCTAGATTGTAGATTTTCTTATATGGTTTTGGATATTCATAATTCAAATCAATATCTTTTCGAATACCGACTAAAATCAATCGTTCTCTTTTTTGTGGAACTTTATAATGAATAGCCTTTAGGACTTGTACTGGAACTACATTATAGCCGATTTCATCTAAAATTGAAATCATTCCTTGCAAAGTCTTTCCGTCATCGTGGCTTAATAGTCCTTTAACATTTTCACCAATGCAAATTGGAGGATTTACTTCTTTTACCGCACGAGCAAATTCATAAAACAAAGTACCTCTTGCATCTTCCAAACCCAATCTTTTTCCTGCATAACTGAATGCCTGACAAGGAAATCCACCTGTAACCACATCAACTTGATTATGATATTCTAAAAAGTTGAAGTTTTTAATATCTCCTTCTAAAACATTCCAAAAGGGACGGTTTTTTCTTAAAGTTTCACAAGCGTGTTTATCAATTTCATTTAGTGCAACACATTTAAGACCTGCTTTTTCCATTCCAACAGCTAAACCTCCAGCACCTGCGAACAATTCTAAAACTTTATACTCGTTTTCAGGTATAACAAAATTTGAAACTGTTTCTTGAATATCAGTATTTAAAAATTCTGCAAATAAAGTTTCTACTTCATCTTTCCGATAAACTCGATAATTGCTCATTGGTTCACGAACGGCAGAAAGTTTACCTTCTCTATCCCATCTTCTCAATGTTTCTTTATTTTTACCTAGTAATTCAGCCGTTTCCGACAATGTCAAATATTCCATAACCAAGTTGTTTAACCTTATACATTGGTTACAAAAGTATGATAAAAAATTTGAACTTACAAATAGATAAGTAAAAAAAGAACGACAGATAACGGGCAGTTTTGCAAGAGAGCGGAGTTAGTACTCCGTTTGGAATATTTTGCTATATTTGAAGTGCAGTTCTCGCAAGGAGATTTGTGACAATAGTCCGCTCCCTCGCAAAGCTGCAAAAACGAAATGTAATAATAAAAAGTATAAATGCGAAATTCTAAAAAGCAATCCGACACAATAATGGTACAAGAAATATAGACTTTTTTATTTCAGATTAACCCTCATTTTATAGTCCAGCACATCAAAATATTATTTACCCATGAAAAAATTATTTGCTATTTTATTTATAATTTCTACTATTATTTGTAATTTTTCTTTTGTCTTACACCCTTATCATGTTGGATCTGTCGAATTCAATTACAATACAAAATCCAAATCGTTCGAAATAACGGGTAAATTTTTCATTGATGATTTGGAAACTGCTGTTTCAAAAAAAATGGGAAAGCATCTTCAATTTCAAAATGCAAGTAATAAAAACAACATGGAGCAAGGTCTGAAACAATATTGTATAGAAGCCATCAAGCTAAAAGTAAATAATAAAAATATTCCTATACAATTTGTAGGATACCAAGAAGACAAAGAAAGTGTAGAGATATTTCTAGAAACCTCGGCGATTGCAACTCCCGAAAAAATTGATACTTCTGTTGGGTTTCTATATATTTTGTATGACGACCAAATGAACATTGTCCACATCATCATCAATGGAAAAAGGAAAAGTTCCAAATTAGTTTTTCCTAATACAGAGCTTACTCAACAGTTTTGAAACGACTATTAATAGTTGAAATGTGTAATTGCAAATCTGGAAAAAAATCCTGATAATGTTGCTGTAAAATATTTTTGTTTTCAGAAAACAACTCAAAAACAGGTAAACTTTTGTCTAAATATTTGGCTTTATGAAGTACATTTTTCATGCTAAATTCTATTCCCCAATCTTCTCTATAATTGTATAGCCAATCCTCAGTTTCCATTTTTGCCAACATGATTCTGAAGTTTTCTGGAAATCGAAAACTATGTTCATTCAATATTTTATATACTCTCGAGGAGTGATTTTTCCAACCAATTGGACTATTTATTGTGTTGTCGTGAGAGAGAAAATAGTCCATAGCAACATCTACAAAAGCTCCGGCATACAGTCTCACCAAGGGAGAAAATATTTTTTTAGCTTGGAGAATGATAGGGTGATTATCCGTGTAGGTGTCTATTTCTCTGTGCAATATCACGCCTTGTAGAATTTTTTCGGGCAAGGAAAATCTTTCTTTGTTAGGGATATAATCGTTTAGAAATTGTCCAACAATTTGTTCATCGGAAAAAGTTAAATAACTATGAGCCAGGTAATTCATACTATAATTTAAGAATTAATATTGAGAAATGCTTTTGCCAATTCTATCATTTTTGGATTGCCTGTGTATTTTTCTTTTTCATCGGAAAGTTTTACTGTATCAATCCAGTCTAGGTCATGGGATTTTACGGCAACCATTTTCATTACAATATTCATAGGTTGTAGTCCTACATCGTTGGTAAGGTTGGTGCCAATCCCGAAAGATATTCCAATTTTTCCTTTACAATGATTGGTAATTTCTTTTACTTTATCCAAATTGAGTCCGTCTGAAAAAATAATATATTTGAACAAAGGATTAATACCATTCGTTTTATAATGATTGATGGTTTTTTCAGCAAATTCTATTGGGTCGCCACTGTCATGTCTTACACCATCAAATAGTTTAGCGAATTTTTTATCAAATTGTTTGAAAAAAATATCAGATGTATAGGTGTCGGAAAGAGCAACACCCAAATCTCCTCGGAATACATCTACCCAATGCTCCAATGCCAATTGATTTGCCATTTTGAAACCAAATACAGCACCATGAAACATGAACCATTCATGTGCGTGTGTGCCAATTGGTTTGATGTCGAATTTCATTGCAAAATGCACATTGGAAGAGCCTATGAAGCATTTGTTGTTGTCCTTACATAGCGATTCCAAAACCAGCTCTTGTACCTTGTAGGAATGTCTTCTTCTGGTACCAAACTCTGCAAAAGTAACCGCCAAACCATTCATTATTTCTAATTTATTTTTAGTGATATTTTGTATAGCAATGTCAGGCAATCTTTTTTGTTTGGAAATATCATAGTATATTTCACTAATCAAAGCTAGTAAAGGA
>JAFDZJ010000012.1 GCA_018266965.1 Bacteroidota bacterium | reverse complement strand
GGTGTGTTCTTTATTCTTTCAGCTTTTCCTTGAATGTCATAAAACCGATTGATATGTTGCATTAAATCTCCTTTTTCAATGTTTGCTTTTGAAGTAAAATTGTCTTCAATTCGCTTTGTGATTGCCACCAATATTTCGTTTGAAATTTTATTTTCACTATTTATTTTAAACTCGTTTAGAATTGCAATTGCTTCTTCGTTAAAAGTGGGTTTAAAATTGTTGTGCATTTCATTTTTTAATTGACGAATGTATAAAATGCTCAATTCAATTAATTTGTGGGCTTCAAGTTTGAAATATTGTTGTTGGATTTCCTTTAAATTCTCATTATTACTATAATACGCATATATTTTTGCAACAAAACTTCGAGTGTTATTCGTTAGTTCTCCAAAAATTTTTCGGGCTTCCCACCATCTGTCATAAGCCGAATTCATTCTGAAACCCAAGAAAAAAGCAACTGCAAGTCCAAATACAGAACCTATTTGACCTGAAATTTTGTAAATGTGGTCGCCAAAATATTCTTCAAGCCCAAGCACAATAATTGCATAAACCGTTGTGATGATTAAATACGGTGTTGCAATTTTTAGTAATTGAAGTAAGCCTTGCTTTTCTGTTTTTATCATATGTTAGTCGTCTTTATCTTTTTCATCATTATTATTTTCTATCGCAGGAATACTGTTTCCGCTTCTTATTTCTGTGTGTCTTATTTCTCCACCAGTTGTTCCTGTCTGTTTGCCAAAAAACAGTACTACAAATGCAAATACTAATGTCACAATTGCAATAATATTTGAAAATGTTTTTTGTTTAAAGCTTGCCCAAAGTCCAAGTAAAGAAATGCTACCTAAAATATAAGAAAGCAAAGCAAATGTTTCGGCTGTTTCTTCGTGGCTTTCAATATAATTTTCGGTTACTCCATTTATTTTTTCTACAATCTCTTCTGCACCTTCGCCAGTTGTCATTGCTGCTATTGAAGCTAATGCACCGAGAATAAAAATCATAAATGCCGTTCGCTTTACCGCTTCCGATTTTGAAATGAGTCCTGTAATCATTACGATTACTCCCACGATAGGGAAAATGATGGGTAAATGATTTACCACTAAATGCCAATGTGCTCCGTTCATAATTATTTAATTTTTAAAATTATACTCTAACTCCGAATATATAACCAACTAATGCAGATAACCCCATAGCGATTGTCCCCCAAATGGTAATTCGCAAAATTGCTTTTGGAATACTTGAACCACCCGTTTTTGCTGCTAATGCTCCTAAAATTATTAGAAAAACGATAGTTGAACCATATAACCAATATTCCATTCCTTTGACTGGTGCAAAAAGAATGACCAAAAGAGGCAATAATCCACCCACCGTAAACGCAGTCCCTGACGCTAGTGCAGCTTGAATAGGATTTGCTTGACTAATTTCGTTGATACCTAATTCATCTCTAATGTGCGTTCCTAAAGCATCTTTTTCTGTCAATTCAATGGCTACTTGCATTGCCGTTTCTTTTTTTAGTCCTCGTTTCTCATAGATTTGAGCCAAAATATTAAGTTCTTCTTTCGGCATTTCTCTCAATTCTTTAATTTCTCTTTCAATGTCTGCTTTTTCGGTGTCTGTTTGTGAGCTTACCGATACATATTCACCTGCTGCCATAGATAACGCACCAGCAACAAGTCCAGCAACTGTTGCCAACACAATTGGCTCTCTTGTAGAACTTGCCGCAGCAACTCCAATTGCAAGACTTGAAATTGAAATAATTCCATCATTTGCACCAAGCACCGCAGCTCTCAACCAATTGCTTCGGTGTATATAATGATTGTCTAAATAGTTGTCGATTGTTATCATATACTTTGTTTATGTACGGTGTCTGTAAAATTACGCCTAACGTTTGGGCTTGCTGCAGTGCTGGCTTTCATAGCTTGTCCTGCCGGAACCGAAGCCCAATTTATAAATAAAAAGTTGAAGTGTAAACAAATGTTAAGTAGAATTCCGTCTGCCTGAACCAATGCCCAACAAAGATAAAATGATGAACTCTTATTCGTCCGCCAGCATTGTAGCAAGCCAGTGTTGGCTGCTGTTTATTTCCACTTCGATACACATCTGTCAATCGCAATAAAAGTAATAAACGATTGCAAAACAACTTTTTTATAGTCATCTAAAAAATTAAGAATTGTCAAACTTCCCATGTCTTCGATGTTAACTATAATAATGAGAACTACCATTATCAGATATGCAACCTTAATAAAAGGTCTTTTACTGAGGAAATTAATAGTTTCATTCTTAATGGATTGTGACATTTGGCTGTCAGGGATTGTCTTTGCGATCTTCGCCGTTAGAAATTTATCGAAATATGAGAAAATCACCATTATTGTTGTCAAATTAAGATATGGTATTACATATGAGTTAAACTGATTACTAATATTTAATAATCCTATTACAGCGTAAAAACCTGATGAAAAGATTATAATAATTCCTAAGGCAAACTGTGGTAATACAAGTATTCTATAATAATAACTTTGGCTAAAAATACTTACTAGATAAATAGGCAGTAATAATATTTCAAATGGAATTGAAATTATCCTGATAATTTTGTTTTCTCCTTTCAATCGAAGGAGTATAATCACCCCACTTGAGACCATCAATATTGGGAATAACGAAAATATAAGCTTAATATAAAAAGTCCCAGGAACATAAACAATTATCAGAAATAAAAGCAATAAGCCAAAAAGCAAATTAGCAATACCTAAAAGAATATGTCCTAAAGTTTTTCTTTTTTGAATGATGACCATATTAAATTTTAGAAATCCAGACAATTATATATCCACAAACTATATCGATTTGGTTAATGATCAAACATAGCAGCCAACGGTTTGCGGCTTGGCGTAGTGGGGGATTTTCAGCACTACACTTGATACGAAGCACGCAGTTCAAATTTAGCACAAATTTTCATACGAAGAACGTCCACCCCCATTACGCCAAACCGCTGTT
>JAFDZJ010000129.1 GCA_018266965.1 Bacteroidota bacterium | reverse complement strand
CTCTGTGATTATTTTGGTGGTTTCTATCGTTGCTTTTCGTCTATGGAATGAAGATTTAGGAAAATATCAATCGTTCTATTATATACTATTGTCAGTATTTTTAATATTTATTTTCTTAGTGAGATACCAATCTTTTTTTCAAAGAAAATATGGAATTAGAGAGTATGATATAGTGTACCAAAAAGGTTGGTTGTTGAAAACAATAGAGGTTTTCCCGTATAAAAGAATACAACATGTTGAGTTGGAAGAAGGAGTTATTTCTAAATTTTATCAACTCTATTCAATCAATCTTTATACAGCTGGAGATTCGGAGCTTACAATTCATGGGTTATCAAAAGAGGAAGCAACTAAAATTAAAAATTTAATTTTATTCAAAATTAAAGATGAAGATGTTGGTAATTAAAATATTTAATAGAAATTGAAAAAAAATTATTACTTTTTCCAACCTCAAAAGCAATCTAAAAAAGGATTGTTTTTATTATCGATATATGGTTTTTTGAAAGCTATCAAAATTTCGTGGCCTTTGATTATTTTGATTTTGATAAAAGGTAAATTGCTTTATTTAATAATGTTTGTAGTGTTTTTAGCTATATTTCAAATTGTAAAAGAATTTTTAGAATTTCATTATTTTTCGTATAAAATTGATTCCTCAACGCAAGAATTAATAATAGAAAAAGGAGTTTTCACAAAAACAACTAAGCATGTTCAATTATCAAAAATACAGAGTGTAAATATCAATCAGCCTTTTGTACATAAGATTTTTGGGGTATTTCAGTTAGATATGGATAGTCCGGGTGGAGAAGATGATAAAGAACTAAAAATAAAAGCAATTAATTATTCCAATGCTTTGGAATTAAAGGAATATATTTTGAATTATAAAAATAACTTTATCGAAAAAGATGAGTTTATTGAAAGTGAAATAAAAATTTCTCAACAAAAATTACTACCAGAATTTTCTTTTAATTTTTCAAGTTTCACTTTGTTAAAGTATGGTTTAACAATAAATTTTATTAGGGGATTAACTTTATTATTAGGTTTTGGATATTATGTTTATAATAAAATTAATGAAACAAATTTAATAAATCATTTTGAAGGCAAAGTACATCAATTATTACAACAAGCAGAAGAGATAAAATCTGTTTTTTTCTGGTTTTTAATTATAGTTTTATTATTTAGTATCTCTGTCCTTATTAATATTATTAGGGTTTTTATTGATTTTTATCGCTTCAAAGTAGAGAAATTTGGAGACCATCTTTCCATAGAATACGGATTGTTAAATTCTAAAAATAAGATAATAAATAAAAGAAAAATTCAAATAGTAGAAGAGGAGCAAAATTATTTCCAGAAATTAATGGATATTCGTAAACTAAAACTTAATCAGATGTCAAAAGTTTTAGCCAAAGATGCTTGTGTTTTTCCAGGTTGTAGTAAAGATGAAGTCGAAAAACTGTATGAATTTACTTTTGGTTTTACCCCTTTATTTCAATGGTTTTTACTGCCTAATTGGAGAAGATTAGTGCCACAAACAATATTTTATGTTATTTTACCAATCGTTATTTTATATTCTTTTCAAGTTTTTTGGTTTTGGATTGTAGTTTATATAATAATTGTAGAAATTTTAATATATTTTAAATTCAAAAATAGTAAATTAAGCTTTAACAAAAACTATATTTGTATTGAGTCAGGTGCTTGGGACAGAAGAAAAGAATTGATTGAGATAGAAAAAATTCAATCTGTAAAAATTTCTCAATATATTTGGCAAAAAAAATCTATGATTGGTTCAATCTATTTTTATACAGCTTCTGGTACAATAAATTTTACCAAAGGAAATTGGAATTATTTGAAAAATTTAGCCAATTATTGTATTTATAAAATAGAAACTTCTAAAAATGATTGGTTTTAAGTCTTTAAAAATTAGATATTTTACCAATATCCAAGGATGAAATATTTTGTTGCAAAATTAATATTGAAAAAAGCTCCGTAGGAGCGACCATTTGGTAGAAAATAAAATTGAAATTATATAAAGCTCCGTAGGAGCGACCTTTTGGTAGAAATCATAGAGGCGACCATTTGGTAGAAAATAAAATTGAAATTATGTAAAGCTCCGTAGGAGCGACCTTTTGGTAGAAATCGTAGGAGCGACCATTTGGTAATATAAATATTAATATCCAAAGACCAAACCCTTGGATTTTATAAACGATAAATTTATGTCAAATTTAAAACCCGCATTCGACTTTCTACAACAACTCGAAAAAAACAATAATCGTGTTTGGTTTTCCGAACATAAAAATGAATTTGACGCCATTGTAAAAGATAATAAATCCTTTTTTGAAGATATTTTTGCTACACTTTCTACGCATGATTTTTTGGGAAATATGCAGATTTTCAGGATTTATAAAGATGTAAGATTTTCCAAAGACAAAACACCATACAAAACTAATTTTGGTGTTGGTTTTGGGAGAAACAAACCCAAGTATCGTGGAGGATATTATTTGCATTTGCAACCGGGAAATAGTTTTGTAGGAGGAGGTTTTTGGGCACCAGAAAAAGACGATTTGTACCGAATAAGAAAAGAATTTGAAAAAGATAACCAAACCATAAATACAATAGTTTCGGAGCCTATTTTTCAAAAATATTTTGGAGAATTACAAGGAGAACAAGGAGTAAAAACTGCTCCAAAAGGATTTGATAAAAATAATCCGGCGATAGAGTTAATCAAGAAAAAGCAATTTGTAGTTATACGGAAATTTACAGACAAAGAAATATTGTCTTCCGATTTTGATAAACGAATTATAGAAACCTTTTTGGCTATGCGTCCTTTTTTGGATTATATGACAGAAATACTAACAACAGATCTGAACGGAGAATCTTTAATTTAAAAATAAAATAAAATAAAATGAAGCATTGGATACATGCAGCTCGATTACGAACTTTACCACTATCACTTAGTGGGATTATTATGGGAAGTTTTATCGCCAGATGGAGAATGGCAAACGAAGGTAAAATATGGGATTGGCGAATTTTTGCTTTAGCAATTTTGGTAACTTTACTCTACCAAATACTATCTAACTATGCCAATGATTATGGAGATGGCGTGAAAGGTACCGACAATCTTAGGATTAACGAAGCAGAAACTAGGGCAGTAGCCTCTGGAAAAATTTCGCACCAACAAATGAAAAATGCTGTTTTACTATTTGCGATACTATCTTTTTTAGCGACAATAGTATTACTTTTTGTTGCTTTTTTTTCGGATTTTTTACAACAATTTTGGATTTTTGTAGGATTAGGAGTTGCTTGTATCTTGGCAGCAATAGGATATACCATTGGCAAAAAGCCGTACGGATACCTAGGACTTGGAGATATTATGGTCTTCTTTTTTTTCGGTTGGGTATCTGTAGGTGGGAGTTACTTTTTATTTGCCAAACATTGGTCTTGGGATATTTTGCTACCTGCAACCGCAATCGGATTAATGAGTGCCGCCGTTCTTAACCTCAACAATATGAGGGATATAGAAAGCGATAGGCAAAGTGGTAAAAAAACGCTTGCTCTTCGACTTGGTTTTCGGTATGCCATGGTTTACGAAATAGTTTTATTGATGTTACCATTGATATTTTTATTAGCATTTCTCGGCTACAACGGATTTTTAGAAATGGGAAAATATTACCCCTTTATAGTGATGGTTTTGTTTTTGCCAATGACAGGACTGAGAAGGAAAATAATGAAAGTTTCCGAACCAAAAGAACTGGACCCTTTTTTGAAACAAGTGGGCATACTTACCTTGGTTATGGCATTGTTGATGGCAGCCGGTCTCAATTTGTTCAACTAGATTAGTTATTATAGATTAATTATGTTAAATTTGCAACAACAAGTGAAAATTTTACTCAAAATTTAATTTTTTTAATAATCATGAAAATCAAATTTCTTGGTCAGAATTGTTTTTTATTTACCCACAATGGTATAACAATTTTGACAGACCCTTTCTATAATTTTCAAAAAAATAAATCTAAGTTTGATATTACAACAAAAAAAATAGATTATATATTGATTACTCATGCACACGGAGATCATACCGCAGATGTAGAAGAAGTATTGAAACTGTACCCAGAAGTTACTATGATTGCACAACCCGAAATATGTGGTTACTACAAGCATCCTCGTTGTATTGATATTAACTTCGGTGGTTCGGCAAAAATCGATGATTTGAAAATAACAATGGTACCTGCTTCTCATACCAGCTCTTTTCCGGACGGAACTTATGGAGGCGAACCTTGTGGATATATTTTCAGATTACAAGATAAAAATATATATTTCTCCGGAGATACCGGAGTGATGAGCGATATGGCGATTTTTCCACAACTCTATGGAGCGATAGATTTGGCAATTCTCCCTATCGGTGGACACTATACTATGTGTGCTAGGAAAGCCAGTTTTGCAGCTGCTGACTTGTTAGGAACCTCCAAAGTGATAGCTTGTCATTTCGATACTTTTCCACCGATTGCAATAGATAAAGAACACGCCAAACTGGCTTTTGAAGATAAAAATGTAGAATTAATTTTGCCTAAATTGGGCGAAGAATTTGATTATTAAAAATATGAACAATACAGAAGAAATTTGGAAAGAGTACCCACTCCCACACAAATCTCCAAATATCCCATATAAATTATTTTTTTCCAACCATGGAAGAGTAAAAAGTGTAAGAGGATTGTCCGAAGAAGAAAAAATATTAAAAGGGTCAATGAGATTAGGCTATCGAGTTATTTCTCTAAAATTTTTCGTAGAAAGACCTAAAAATATCCAAAAAAAAATTGATGATTTCAATTTAAAACTTGATTTGTTAAGACAGGAAATAAAAGAACTTTTGAAAATAAATGATTTTCCGGAAGTTGTACTGCACTCAAGGTTGTTTGCCTTAAGAAAAAAAAGAGATAATTTGATAAAAGACAGAGGCGAATATACAAGAAAAACAGAAAAAAAGAGAACTATTAATTTTCATGTATTGGTCCAAAGAGCTGTTGCAGAACTGTTTATAAGAAAAGGAAAACCCGGAGAAGTAGTCATACACAAAGACTGGGTGAAAACCAACAACCATGTCGATAACCTGGAATGGATGACCAAATCAGCCGCTTTATCTAGAAGCAATGCCAGACGAAAAGAAATAGGCTATCCAGTATCTATAAAAAGAAATAAAAAGTCTGGTGCTTCCAAGCTTATAGCAAAAGATGTGTTGTATATAAAAGAAAAATTGTCCCAAGGTAAAACTCTAAAAGAATTGGCAAAGAAATTCGGAGTGTCGGATATGCAAATCCATAGGATAAAAACCGGAAAATGTTGGAGTGAAGTAAAAACCGTTCAAGAACTCAACGAGTTGGATACTAAAAACAAAAAATGGCAAGCTACCTAAATCACACCGCTACAACCGATTACCTTTGCTGCGTTCCCACCCTGGAGGATTCTCAGGAGCTGGTTGTTTAGGACTTGCCGTTGCAAATATAGTAAAAATATTCGGGTTGCAAAATTTTCAACAATTTAAAATTTAAAAAAAACTCCCATCTATAAAGGGAAAACAAATAAAAAAAATAATTTATGACAACCAAAAGCCCTGTAAATCTAGGACTTATCCTTTTCGCAATTACCATGGTAATTTTCTTCATCGTTTATTACTTTTTTGGTGGAAATCAATATTATGATATTACCCTGAAAGTTAATTCTTTTGTACTACCGTTACTCTACTGTGGAGTAGCCTTTGTTTCGGTAAGAAGTTTTTGGAAAGCCAATATCGAAGTTCGTTTCAAAGATGCCTACAAAAGAGCTTTTGTGCCAATGTTTGTAGGTGGTTTGCTTTCTATGATTAGTATTTTTTTATTTCTAAATTTTGGAGATACCGATGCTAAAAAAATGTTGAATTATCAATATGTGGAAAGACAAAAAAATGAACTGGACAAAGAATACAAAGATGCTTTGGTATTTGTAAAAGACGACAAAGAAAGAAAAGAATTGGACCAAAAGTACCAAGATAGGTTAAAGGGGTTTGCACCGGAAAGAGTACAAAACAAAGATATGCTAACCTTCAATTATTTTGCAGGATATTTTGCAGTTATATTAATTTTTTATGTAGTTTTATCTTTCTTTTTTGGCTCGTTTTTCCGTACCAGAAATCCTGAAACTCAAATTTAACCTAAAACAAAAATTTTGAAAAATTCCTTACAACTTTCTGTCGTTATACCTTTGCTGAATGAAGAGCAGAGCCTCAACGAACTGTATTCCAGGATAAATGTAGTATGTACAGAAAATAATATTACCTACGAAATCTGGTTTGTTGATGATGGTAGTACAGACGATTCTTGGAATATTATAGAAATGTTGAAAACCCAAAATCCAAATATTCATGCGATAAAATTTTCTAAAAATTATGGAAAATCACAAGCCTTGCATGCAGCTTTCGAAAGGACAAATGGTGAGGTAGTAATTACCATGGATGCGGATTTGCAGGACTTTCCCGAGGAAATTCCGGAACTGTACAATATGATTACAAAGGAGGGGTACGACTTGGTTTCCGGCTGGAAAAAAAAGAGATTTGACAATGTGATGACCAAAAATTTGCCATCAAAATTGTTTAATTCTGCTGCCAGAAAACTCTCCGGTGTACAACTCAACGATTTCAATTGTGGACTGAAAGCATATAGAAAACAAGTGGTAAAATCGGTGGATATTTATGGAGATTTGCACCGTTGGATTCCTGTTTTGGCAGCCAATGCTGGTTTCAAAAAAATTACCGAAAAACCAGTGCAACATCAAGCTAGACCTTATGGAAGCTCCAAATTCGGAGCGGAAAGATTTATCCGTGGTTTTCTGGATCTTATCACGCTTTGGTTTGTAAGCAAATTTGGAGGCAGACCAATGCACTTTTTTGGAGCAGCAGGAACCATTATGTTTGTTATTGGTTTTCTGTCTTCGCTTTGGTTGGGGATTTCCAAATTGATAGATGTGTATGTCAATAAAATATATGGAAATTTAATTGCCGAAAATCCTTGGTTTTTCATTGCACTTACCATGATGATATTAGGAACACTTCTTTTTGTTGCAGGTTTCCTAGGCGAACTTGTTATTAGGACTCATCGTAATCACAAAAACTATCATATAGAAGAAATGATTTGATAGATAAAATTGATTAAAATAATTATTTACAATAAATTACATAATTTTAGTATGAAAAAATCTCTAGATCATTTTTCACTTAAAAAATGTTTGAATTGTGGAAGTAAAGTTGATAATAATTATTGTTCTGTATGCTCTCAAAAAACAGATACACATAGATTAACTCCCAAACATTTTTTTTATCATGATATTCTCCATGGAATTTGGCATTTAGATAAAGGAATTTTATTTACCTTAAAAGAAGCAGTAATCAGACCTGGACAAGCTTCTTTAGATTATATAAATGGCAAAAGAATAAGATATTATAATGTCTTTTATCTTTGTCTTTTATTGTTAGGAATTAGTATT
>JAFDZJ010000128.1 GCA_018266965.1 Bacteroidota bacterium | reverse complement strand
CCTGAAAAAATACAGAGAACAATACGGAGAAATAGAAATACAAGTTTTCAAAAAATCCCATGACAGATTTGTCATTATCGATGATAAGGAAATCTATCACATCGGAGCTTCATTAAAAGATTTGGGAAAACGATGGTTTGCATTTTCCAAAATGAACCTCCAACCACAAGAAATTTTAAATAAACTAACCCCCTCATAACCTCATAACTTCATCACTTCATAACCCCATAACCTCATAACCCCATAACCTAAAATGCTCGCATTAAAAGCTGAAAATATATCCAAACAATACCGACTGGGACAAGTCGGAACCGGAACTATCTCCCATGACCTAAATCGGTTTTGGGCACAAATCCGTGGCAAGGAAGATCCTTACCTAAAAATAGGCGAAGCCAACGACAGAACAACTATCGGAGATTCCGATTATGTATGGTCTTTGCAAGACATCAATTTCGAAATAGAACAAGGCGATGCCGTAGGAATTATCGGAAGAAATGGTGCCGGAAAATCCACTCTTTTGAAATTATTGAGTAAAGTTACCAAACCTACCACCGGAAAAATATATACCAAAGGTAGAATTGCCTCTCTTTTGGAAGTTGGAACAGGTTTCCATCCTGAAATGACGGGCCGGGAAAATGTTTTTCTCAATGGAGCAATCCTCGGAATGACACGCAAGGAAATTACAAGAAAATTTGATGAAATTGTAGATTTCTCGGGTGTGGAAAGATATATAGATACGCCGGTAAAAAGATATTCCAGCGGAATGTATGTGAGATTGGCTTTTGCCGTTGCCGCACATTTGGAATCAGAAATCCTGATAGTAGATGAAGTATTGGCAGTAGGCGATGCTGAATTTCAGAAAAAATGTTTGGGAAAGATGGGCGATGTAAGCAAAGGCGAAGGTAGAACCGTGCTGTTTGTGAGCCATAATATGACGGCGGTGAAATCTCTATGTAAAAAAGGAATTGTAATGTCCAACGGAAAAATTCTTTATACCGGAGGAATAGAAAGAGCGTTAAGCGAATACAATGGAGACAAACAATCTTTTGGAAACACCGTTGTATTGGGAGAAAGCAAAGATTTTAACAATAACTTATTCCGATTGAACAGAGTAGAATTGGTAGATGAAAATTATAGATCTCATGAAGCAGATTTTGAGGAAAATGAAAAATTTAATCTATTGACAGACCTTAATCTATTCGATTCAGAAAACAAATATCATCTTTCTTATGTTGTTAAGAATTTTAATAATGATGTGTTATTTACCATGAATAATGCTTATGGCACAAAATTAAAACAAGGTAATAACAAAATAATTTGCGAAATTCCTAAAGATTTTTTCAATGTTGGGGAATATGTAATTTCGTTGTACATCATTAAAAACACACAAGAAGCAGTTTTGTTTGAAGAAGATTTACTCACTTTTAGAATCAAAGAAAGAAGTAAAGACTTTGGAGAATGGATGGGAATAGAACCTGGATTTGTAAAAACTAATTTTGAATGGAAACAATTATAAAAAAAATTGTTCATTTTATAAAAAACAACCAAAATATTTCTAATCCATTTGTTAAATTTATTTTTAACAAGAAATATGCCCCAATACAAAAAATTGTAAAAATAAAAAACATTGAAAACTGCGAGGACAATATTATAAAAACAATATTTCCAAAAAATAATTTTTTGTGTCATTTGCCAAAATTCAACAATAATAATACCGCCACTACCACTATCGAAACACCAGCAATTGCATTATTTCAATTTGAAAATGCAATTATTGATGCGGATAGTAGTTCGGTTTTGTACAATAATAAATTACTGGTAAATAAATACAAGGATGAGAGATACAATGAAGGTTTTGTAGTTTGGCACAATCAAGAAAATGCCAAAATAAAACTTAATAATATAGAGAAAATAGAAAATGGATTTTTCTTGGGCGGAAATGGTTCTTGGAATTGGTATCATTTTTTAGTAGAAATAGCCCCAAAACTTTTACTATTGAATATTAAAGAAACCAATAAATTATTAGTAAGTGAGGTAGTTTTGCAATATACTAGCATGCAAAGGATAATAGATTTGTTAAAAAATGATTTTAAAATTATTTATCTAAAAAGACATCAACAATACGAGATAGGAAAATTATTCTACATCAACGATTTCAATCATGTGCAATTTAATAGGTTTGATGGTAAGATAAAATCTGATGGTACCTATTTTAATGAAACGCTAACAAAAGAATTTTCAGAAAAAATCATTCAATCTTTTGACATGGAAAAACCCATTGCCGAAAACCTATTTCTCTATCGAAAAAATACGCATAGAATTGCCAAAAATCAAGATGAAATTTTAAATTTTCTACAACAATACAACTACAGTCCTATTTGCCTAGAAGAAATGGAAATTGAAAAACAGATACAATATTTTTATCATGCAAAAAACATCATCGGGATTACCGGAGCAGCGTGGACTAATTTAGTCTTTTGCAGAAATCAACCCAATGCCATTTGTTTTATTCCGGAAAATGCTAAAACATTCTCAGTTTTTTCTAATTTAGCCAAAATATTTGATGTTAACATGATTTCACAAGTTTATGATAGCCAATCATTACATACTAATAGTGATTTCACAATAGATTTCGAGAAATTTAAAGAAATATTTTTTACCATTAATAAAAGAGATGAACACTAAACCCCACTATATACAATTCTCCAAGATAGGTTCTTCCGAGCTTGGATACATAAGCATTGCAGAGGCAGAACAGAATGTGCCTTTTCCGATAAAAAGAGTATATTGGACTTATTACACACCGCAAGATGTGGTACGAGGAGGACACGCACACAAAGCTTTGGAGCAAGTGATTTTTGCTGTTTCCGGAACAATTACTTTTAATACCGAAGACAAAGATGGCAACCGAGAAACTTTCGTTTTGGACCACCCATCGAAAGGATTATACATTCCGAAACTTATATGGAGGGACATCCATTTTACCCACTCTGCAGTTTTGTTGTGTTTGGCTTCAGAACATTATACCGAAGATGATTATTTTAGAGATTTTAATGATTTTAAAAATTATATGAATGATTAAAATTCATCCTTTAGCAGATGTACAATCTGAAAACATCGGCGATGGAACGATGATTTGGCAATTCTGTGTAATTTTAAAAAAGGCAAAAATTGGCAAAAATTGCAATATCAATTGTCAGGTTCTTATTGAAAATGATGTTATTATTGGCAATAATGTTACCATAAAACCAGGAGTTCAAGTTTGGGACGGGATTACTTTGGAAGACAATGTTTTTGTGGGACCTAATGTTACATTTACCAATGACCTTTTCCCAAAATCTAAAAATACCAATTTTGAGTTGAAAAAAACTTTGGTAAAAAAAGGTGCTTCCATGGGAGCTAATGCAACTATTTTAGCAGGAATTACCATTGGCGAAAACGCTCTTGTTGGGGCAGGAAGTGTAGTTACCAAAGATATTCCAGACAATGAAATCTGGGTTGGAAATCCTGCGAGGTTTCATAAGAAAAAACTTACGAATTAATGAAACAAAATTTACCAATACTTACCGGATTAAGATTTTTAGCCGCCTTTTATGTTTTTATTTTCCATGCACATCTAAGACTTTCGTTAGATTTCCTTCCAAGATTTGCACAAAATATTATTGGACAAGGGGCTATTGGAGTAAATGTATTTTTTATTTTGTCTGGTTTCATTCTGTATTATAACTATGTAAATCGAGAAGTAAATTACAAAGAGTTTATCTATAAAAGATTAGCAAAAATCTATCCTGTCTATTTATTTGGTTTTATTTTATGTTTGGGTGTGGTGTATTTATTAAACTCGAATATTGACCATTATTTTCGAATAAAAATATACAACCTGCTCTTAATCCAGTCTTATTTTCCGAAATATTCTATGGAATGGTATGGTGGTGGTTCTTGGTCTATCTCAACAGAGTTCTTTTTCTATTTACTTTTTCCATTTCTTTTAAAATCAATAACGAAATTAGACAAAACGAAAACAGTTTTGTTAGTACTACTAACTTATTTCTTTAGTATTATTCCAGGACTTCTATTTAACCTTGGAATTATACCGATTAATTGGAACTATACATTTCCACCTTCTCGTTTGCCGGAATTTTTCATCGGAATGCTAACGGCAGTACTTATCTATAGATTTAATACTAAAGTTTCAAATAAATTAATTGCGAGTATAATTTTACTTTGTTGCGTCTATTATGTCTTGATAGGAAAGGACTTACAAGGATATGTCATTCAAAATATCATTGTAATTCCATTAGTTACCATATTTCTGATTGGTGTAACTACCTTTAAAAACAGTATTTTTTCTTTTTTAGGAACAAAGTTATTTGAATATTTAGGCAAGATTTCATATAGTTTTTACATTACTCAAATACCAATTTTTTTATATTTAGATAAAAATTTTATTTTCAAAAACTATAATAGCTTATTTTATTTAATCATTGTTTTTGTTTTAAATCTTTTCTTGTCAATGATTGCATATCATATAATAGAAAAGCCTATTCATCAATTTTTGATTGATAGATTGAAAAAGAGAAAACAACTTAAAAACAATTATTTGTAGTTGCTTTTTAAAAAATAAATTAACAAGACAACCCAAGAAAGTATCATGGACAATCCTCCCAAAGGAGTGATGGGACCTAAGAATTTCAAATTAACACCCCAAATTTCTTGAAAAGAAAGTAGATAAATACTAAACGAAAATAATACACAACCAACAATCATCAACCAAGAAACCCAACTCTCCATTTTGCTCTTGAATGACAAAAAAGCTCCAATAACAAGTAGAAATATTGCAGCAAACATTTGATATCTCACCCCCGTTTCAAAACTTTGTAGTTTCTCGGAAGACAAAATCTCCTTGAAAGCGTGAGCTCCAAAAGCTCCGAGGATGATGGACAATAGTCCGAAAATAGTCGCTATTATTAGGGTTGTTTTTTTCATTTTTTTATTTTGTTTAAGGTAATAATCAATCTATATTTAACAATTATTTTTTGTTTCTTAAATTATTAAACTCTGTTATCACTTCGTGGTGGGTTACAGTTTTGTCTTTATAAAAATTGACAAAATATTGTTTTTCTTCTTCTGTAGCACCCAATTGGTTTAGGATATTGAAAAGGTGCATTTTCATGTGTCCTTTTTGTATGCCAGTAGTTACCAAAGAACGGAGAGCGGCAAAATTTTGTGCCAATCCGGAAACCGCTAATATACTCATCAGTTCTTGAGCAGATGGCTTGCCTAGCAATGCTAAAGAAAATTTCACCAAAGGATGGAGATTTGTCAATCCACCCACTACTCCGACAGAAATCGGCAAATCAATCCAAAATCTAAAAACTCCATTGTCTATGGAACAATGGCTCAAACTTTTGTATTTTCCGTCTTTTGCTGCAAAAGCATGGGCACAAGCTTCAGTTGCTCGAAAATCATTTCCAGTGGCGATTACCACAGCATCTACCCCATTCATAATTCCTTTGTTGTGAGTTGTTGCACGGTAAGGTTCAATCTCGGCAATGGTAACAGCTTGTTTGAAT
>JAFDZJ010000127.1 GCA_018266965.1 Bacteroidota bacterium | reverse complement strand
GTGGCGTTTCTGAGCTTCATAGGGCGTTGCCATAAACTATAATATATTGCCACTTCGTGGCACTTCAACACTCTTTATAATTGAGTTTTAGATTATCGTAATGATGTGTTTTTATAGAGTTTTTGATGTCGGTACTTTCTAGTTCCTTATATAACCTCATCACTTCATAACTTCATAACTTCATAACCTCATAACTCCATAACCTCATAACCTCATAACCTCATAACCTCATAAATTATCCAACGGACTTTTTATTTTCCTCAAAGCCAAATCTGTAATCTGGTTGTAAATCATGGTCGTTTTTTAATATTGTTTTTCCCCAAAAGCTCTTGCACAAATCGAATATCTGTCCCATGTTCTATCAAATGTGTAGCGTAAGAATGTCCGAGTCCGTGGATTCCAACTTTTTTATCAATACCAGCTTTTTCCAAAGTGTTTTTGAAAACAAGTTGTGCAGATCGTACAGAATATTGTCCTCCATTTTGTCCTTCAAAAAGGTATTCTTTTGGTTGATAGTCATTATAATAATCACAAAGATCCACGAGAATAGATTCGGGTAAATTCACGCATCTGTCTCGCTTTCCTTTGCCTCGGTGGATCAATACTTGCATACTGCCGGTATCAATATCACTCACTTTTAGGTTTACCAATTCACTTACCCGAAGCCCCATTCCATAACACATTTTTAGGAGAAGATTATGTTTTTTATTACCCACAGAAGCAATCATCTTTTTTATATCCCGTACCGAAATAGCTTTTGGGAGCAGGCTTGGCTTTTTGGGTCTAGGTATGTCAAAAAACATTTTTTCACGATGCAGTACTTGTTCAAAATAAAATTTTATGGCATTTATTCTGCTGTGTATTAGGTTTTCCGAAAGTTTTAGTTTATCAATACAATAGAGAAAATAAGCCTTTAATTTTTCAGGACTCATTTCTTCTACTGGATTATTTTTTAAAATTTTCAACAGCTGGACAAACTCGTTGGTATAAGTTTTAATTGTATTATTGCCGTAGGCTTTCAATTTTAGTAGATCAACAAACAAAGTAAGAGCTTGGTGGTTGCATGGATGGATTTCTTTCAATGTATTATTGCTGAAAATTTTGTCCGACAAAGAAAATAATTTTCTATACTTAGAAGTATCGGGAACATACCATTTTTTTTCAGTAATACTCCAAAGAGCTTTCAACTCATTTTTCACAAAAAAAATAGTAGTTTTATCATAAGGAAAGACGATCCAAATAATATCTTTATCTTTGTGATTTCCCAGTTGAAAAGACAAATTTTTTGGCAAAACAATTGCATTATTAAATTCCATTATATTCGTTTTTTAAATTGTTACAACAGCAAAATTACAATATTTTTTCATTACAAATACTATACACGAAGTTATATACGATACGAAACAAACGCACAAAAAAATTTATCTGCTGATTATCAATAACATACAATTAATTTCAAAAAAAATGATATTTTTTTGGTAATTCGAAAATACTTGCATATATTTGTGTGTTGGCAGAAAACTCCACAAAGCGAGACCCGAAATTGAGTGAACAGCCTGATACAAGTACAAAACACAAATGTTGAATAATAGAATCATTGTATCGGAATATGATAAACTCACCCTAATTATTGTTTTTGGTAAATGTTACCAAGAAAAATAATGGAAAATGTAAATATAAAAATATATTTGCATTTTATGGAAGGCGACGATTTGAAGAGGATTTTGAAAACGGGAGGCGGATAAAAATATCAATAACAAAAAACAATTGCCAAGTCTTCCTTAATAGGTGTGTTGCCTAAAAATGGGACAAACTTTCAGGTTATGAAAAAAATAATTTTAGGCTTAGCTGCCACAGTATTGTTTAGCGGATTCTCTTTAGCTTCAAATAAAGTTGAACAAACGATAAACATCAATAAACTTGATTTAACTAGTCAATCAAATTTTACGAATGTAAAAAAACAAAAAGGTACTATAAAAGTTAGTCTTTCAAATGGTGCATCATTTGATTTAAATTTTCCTCATGATTGGACTTCATTGGATGTGCTAGACTTTATTTTATGGCTAGATGATATTTGGTGTAATTAATAATTAAAAAAGAAAGCCTTAATTGGCTTTCTTAATTTTTTTAAAATATATTTTATGACAAAAAAAATTCACTTTATAATATTTGTATTCATGATTTCCTGTATTAAATCACAATATATAAAAGTTCAATATAAGTTTACTTATTTGACTGAATCAAATAATTTAAATTCAAAAAAAGAAGAGTTAATGACTTTGGTAACAAATAATAAAAAATCAATTTATTTTAGTGAAGACAAATTAATTGGAGATTCATTAAAAATTCAAGATTCTAAAACCTTAACCTTACCCGAAATTATTGCAAATAAAAATAAATATAAAACTAACTCATCTTCTATTGTAGTAATTAAAGACTTTGATAAAAATAATTTAACATTTTATAATAAAATTGTAAAAACCTATTTCACATATACTCAAAAAATTAATTCAATAGATTGGACAATTACACAAGAAATAAAAAAATTTGAAAATTATATTTTGAAAAAGGCAATTGGTAATTTTGGCGGAAGAGAATATACCGTTTGGTATTGTCCAGAAATCCAAATACCAGATGGTCCTTATAAATTCACTGGGTTACCAGGGTT
>JAFDZJ010000126.1 GCA_018266965.1 Bacteroidota bacterium | reverse complement strand
ATTCAACAACATAGCCAAAAATTTGTAGATGTCCACTTGATGATTGTTGAACCGGAAAAATATGTGGAAGAATTTATCGATTATGGTGCAGATTTGGTTTCGGTTCATTATGAAGCTTGTACACACCTTCACAGGACTATCAATCTTATCCAAAGCAAAGGTGCAAAAGCTGGTGTAGTACTTAATCCAGCAACTCCCGTGCTTTTGTTAGAAGACATTATCAGTGAAGTAGATTTGGTTTTGTTAATGAGTGTTAATCCAGGATTTGGAGGTCAAAAATTCATTGAAAACACTTATAAAAAAATAGCAGAAACAAAAGATTTAATATTATCAAACAACTCCACCGCACTTATAGAAGTAGATGGTGGTGTAAATTTGGATAACGCCAACAAGTTGTTCGATGCTGGAGTCGATGTATTAGTTGCAGGAAACGCAGTTTTCTCCACAGAAGATCCTGCCAAAACTATTGAGCTTTTAAAGATAAATTATGTTTAATAAATTTGTAGAAGGATTGTACTTTGTACGGATAGTTATCTCGCCGTTATTGGTAGGACTAATTATCGGAGGATTACTGTATTTCTATTTAGACAAGGGAAAAATTGGATTATTTTTATTTGAAATTTTCACACTTTTAGGATTAGCGGTCGGAATTTATTGGGCGATTTTCATTTCCAAAAAAGAAAAACCTTCGGATTTTTTCAGTGTAAGTCATCCATCAGAAAACATTGAAGAAAAATCGGGAACAAATAATTAAATCAACTTTTATTGTCATTAAAAATTTAGAAAAAAAAGTTAATTTTTAAAAAAATATTTCTAAATTTGGTATTATCAAATTAATCAAAATAAAAATGGACACCGAAAACAATAACCAAAACCAATCCAACACTGCAGATTGGGTGGAACACGCAAAAAAATATATCGAAACCCAAAAAGAAAACAACGAAGAACCAACAAAAGAAGGCTGGTATCAAACCTTGATAAAAGAAGATTTGGTTGGAGCTTGGGACGAGATGATAGAAACTTTCAAAGATACTTGGGAAGTTACCAACACAATGATAGATTCTATGTTTGGCATTAGCAAAGAAAGTAAATAAATTCAGTTTATTAATAAATAAAAAGAGAATTACGATTTCTAATTCTCTTTTTTATTTTGTACACCCAATAATTTCATTAATTTTGTTTAAAATATAATATTACGATATGTCTTACGGATTACTAAAAGGTAAAAAAGGTATCATTTTTGGAGCACTCAACAGTAGCTCTATCGCTTGGAAAGTAGCAGAAAGATGCCATGAAGAAGGTGCAGAATTTATTTTGTCCAATGCTCCAATTGCAATGAGAATGGGCGAACTAAACGAATTAGCAGAAAAAACAGGTGCAGAAGTTATAGGTGCCGATGCAACCTCCATGGAAGATTTAGGGAAACTTTTTGACGCCGCAATTGCAAAATTTGGCAAAATAGATTTTATACTTCACTCAATTGGTATGTCTGTTAATATCAGAAAAGGAAAACATTATACCGACTCCAATTATGATTGGTTGGAAAAAGGTTGGGATGTATCAGCAGTTTCTTTTCATAAAGTAATGAAAACAGCTTGGGACAAAAACTGTATGAACGAATGGGGTTCCATATTAGCACTTACCTACATTGCTGCCCAAAGAACTTTCCCAGAATATGGAGATATGGCAGACAATAAAGCCTATCTAGAGAGTATTGCAAGATCTTTCGGATACTATTGGGGAGAGAGAAAAGTTAGGGTAAATACCGTTTCCCAATCTCCAACACAAACTACAGCTGGTAGCGGTGTAAAAGGTCTTTCCGGACTTTTGGGTTATGCCGAAGATATGTCTCCACTTGGAAATGCAACCGCTAACGAATGTGCTGACTATTGCGTTACTCTTTTCTCCGACCTTACCAAAAAAGTTACTATGCAAAACCTATATCACGATGGTGGTTTTAGTAGCACTGGCGTATCAATGAATATTGCCAATAAATTCAATTTGGAAAACCAATAATCCAAAAAATTATCACAAATTAAAATCCGCAAAATTTTGCGGATTTTTTATTTCAAATACTCGTACAAACCTCTAAATATTTTATAGAAAATAAATTTTTTCAATTCATATAAATTATATATTTTAGAACCCATTAAAAAAAATAATATATAATGTCTTATTATCCACTGAATTCCATACCCGATTATTTCGGAATAGATGCTTTACTTACCGATGAACACAAACTAATCCGACAGTCAGTACGAGATTGGGTAGAAAGTTTTGTTATGCCAAAAATAGATCATGCAGCACAAAACCATAGCGATTTGCCCAACTTGATGAAAGAATTGGGAGCGATTGGTGCTTTAGGCCCTTATATTCCAACCGAATATGGCGGGGCTGGTTTGGATCAAATTTCTTATGGAATCATCATGCAAGAATTAGAGAGAGGAGATTCCGCAGTACGATCAGCTGCTTCTGTACAAAGTTCTTTGGTTATGTTCCCCATCAACGAGTTTGGTTCCGAAGAACAAAAGAAAAAATACCTTCCACAATTAGCTTCCGGCAATATGATTGGTAGCTTTGGACTAACCGAACCCAATCACGGTTCCGATCCAGGCTCTATGGAAACGCATTTCCAAGATTGTGGTGACCACTATTTGCTTAATGGTGCAAAAATGTGGATTACCAATGCTCCACTTTGCGACATTGCAGTTGTTTGGGCAAAAAACGAAGAAGGAAAAGTACAAGGACTCATCGTGGAAAGAGGAATGCAAGGATTTACCACTCCGGAAACTCATAACAAATGGAGTCTAAGAGCATCTAAAACTGGGGAATTGGTTTTCGATAATGTAAAAGTTCCAAAAGAAAATCTATTACCAAAAGTTACAGGCCTCAAAGGACCTTTGTCTTGTCTTAACTCTGCAAGATATGGCATTTCTTGGGGAGTAATTGGTGCTGCAATCGATTGCTATTGTACAGCAGTACAATATTCCAAAGAAAGAAAACAATTCGGAAAACCCATTGGTTCTTTTCAATTACAACAGAAAAAATTAGCCGAATTTCTTACCGAAATTACCAAAGCACAATTGCTTTGTTTACAACTTGGAAACCTGAAAAACAACCATACAGCAAGTCCGGCACAAATTTCTATGGCAAAAAGAAACAATGTAAAAATGGCGATAGATATTGCCAGAGAAAGCCGACAAATCCTAGGCGGAATGGGTATTATGGGAGAATTTCCTATGATGCGACACGCTGCCAATTTGGAGTCTGTTATTACTTACGAAGGTACACACGATGTACACCTACTAATTACAGGTTTGGATATTACAGGTATTAATGCTTTTGGTTAATTTTTTTTTCATGCAAAAACCAATTCAAAAACAAAGATTAAAGTATGCAATTATTAGAGGCGTAAAATTCGCATTTTCGTTTACTGTAATTATGTTTTTGTTAAGTCTTATCCCACTTTTCGACGACGATAATCACAGTTGGGGATTTTATATTGTATTATTTTTTGTTATGTTTTTAGTAAATTTCGGTTTTGGTTATTTTATAATTAACAAAAATGAAAAATAAATCCTACAATGGAAGAAATAATACTACAAAAATAGTGTAATAAACTACTTTATCAACCCTTGTTTGAAATAAGCAAGGGTTTTTTATTTACCAAAAATTCAATATTTTTTTTTGTAAATTTGCATACTTTTAATTAATAAAAATCCCATGCGTACAAAATCCACAGGCAAAAAGAAAATAAATTTGGTAACTCTTGGTTGCTCCAAAAATGTTGTAGATTCCGAAGTAATTATGGGACAACTAAAAGCCAGTGGAAAAGAGGTTGTACACGAAGGAAAAGGAGATATTGTAGTCATCAACACTTGTGGTTTTATAGACAATGCCAAAGAAGAAAGTGTGAATACAATTTTGGAATATGTGGATTTGAAAAAAGAAGGTAAGGTAGAAAAAGTATTTGTAACAGGCTGCCTTTCTGCTCGATACAAACCCGATTTGGAACAAGAGATTCCAGATGTGGATCAATATTTTATGGGACCAAGAGAATTGCCCATCTTACTAAAACAATTGGGAGCCGACTACAAACACGAATTGGTTGGCGAAAGACTTACTACTACTCCCAAACATTTTGCCTACCTGAAAGTTTCCGAAGGCTGCGACAGACCTTGTACTTTTTGTGCCATTCCTCTGATGAGAGGTGGACATATTTCTACCCCCATAGAAAATTTAGTAAAAGAAGCCCAAAACCTTGCTGCAAAAGGTGTGAAAGAACTTATTTTGATTGCTCAAGACCTTACCTATTACGGATTGGATTTGTACAAAAAAAGAGCATTGGGAGATTTGCTAAAAGCATTGGTAAAAGTTGAAGGTATAGAATGGATTAGGTTGCACTACGCCTTCCCTACTGGTTTTCCAGAAGATGTTTTGGAAATAATAAAATCCGAACCCAAAGTTTGTAACTATCTTGATATTCCTTTGCAACACATCAATGATGATATACTGAAAAGAATGAAAAGAGGTACTTCTCATGAAAAAACCACCAAACTATTAGCAGAATTTAGAGAAAAAGTACCCAATATGGCAATTAGGACCACACTAATTGTTGGATTTCCGGGAGAAACGGAAGAAAAATTTGAAGAGTTAAAAAATTGGGTCATAGAACAACGATTTGATAGACTGGGTTGTTTTACCTATTCCCACGAAGAAAATACAGGTGCTTACCAATACGAAGATGATGTACCCGAAGAAGTAAAAGAACAAAGAGTGGAAGAAATAATGGAAATACAACAACAGATTTCCTTTGAAAAAAATCAAGAAAAAATTGGTAAAACTTACAAATGTATATTCGACAGAAAAGAAGGGAATTATTTTGTAGGTAGAACCGAGTTCGATTCCCCAGATGTGGACAACACAGTTTTAGTCCCTGCAGAAAACACCTACATCTCGATTGGGGAATTTGTAAACATAAAAATTAATTCGGCAGAAGATTTTGATTTGTACGGAGAAATTGTGTAGAAACATAGTTTTTTCGGATAAAAGCACAAGCAATTCTCAAGAGGGAATTGCTTTCTTATTAAAATTTAAGAAACATTAACAAATTTAACCCCTCAAATTTCTACATAAATTTTTACTTTTGCAAATCCTAATTATGAGAGTAAACATCAACCCTTTAAAAATGAAAAAGAATTTAATCGTAAGATTATTCCTTTTGTTGTTGGTAACTTTCACATTTCTCAATTTTCCTCAAAAAGAAATCCAGCCCTCTCCTTTCGCTTCTTCCTTAAAAATAAATGATTTTGTTTCTATTGATCAATCTCCTATTGAAGAAAACAATGACAACGGGCTAATTACTTCTGCTAGAAGCATAAAAGTAATTAAAAAAATTGTATATTCAGACAAGCTATTTTTACAGATTTTTTCTTTAGTAGTTCTCTATCCCAAGTTTGTATATCAAAACTTTAGCGAAAATCTTTGCAACGGTATTACCTCTCAACTGTACCGATTTCATTTATTTTAAATAATAGTCTTCGTTTTTTCATTAAAACCGTGGAATATTTTTCCCAAGGTTTTCTCCTATTTTACACTTTATAATTACTAGTAGGATAAAAGTTCTACATCATTCAAAAATTAATTACTCATTCATTATGCGAAATATCAATTGGATTGTAGCGGGTCTCTTGCTACTATCAATCTATGCTTGCAGCAATAAAAAATCCGAAAAGCAAGAAGATTTAAAAGAAGTACCAGTACTTACCGTTCAGAAAAAAGACACTTTGGTCAGTGGTGAATATGTAACGGAAATTGAGGCAAAAAAAAACATAGAAGTCCATTCCAGAATTGCAGGTTTATTACAGAAAGTTGCTGTACACGAAGGACAATTTGTGCATCAGGGACAGTTATTGTTCAAAATCTCTGACTCCGAATTGCAGTTGGATTTACTAAAAGCCAACGCATCTTATAAACAATCACTCGCCGAAGTAAAAATTGCCGAGGTAGAAGTGAACCAACTTCAAAGTTTGTATAACAAAAAATTTGTTGCCAAAAACGAGTTGGACATGGTGAAAGCCAAACTTTCTGCTGCCCATGCCAAATCCGAATTTGCCGATGCCGAAAAAAAAGCGGTTCTCCAAAAAATTGCTTACACCAACATCCGAGCTCCTTTTGATGGAGTCATCAATAACATCCCTATCAAAGAAGGGAGTTTGGTAGAAAATGGAATTTTACTCACCACGCTCTCCCAACTTACCGAAGTTTTCGCTTATTTTTCCATACCCGAAGATATGTATTTTGAAATGATGAAAGACGGCGAACTCGATCCTACTACTAAAATTGAATTAGTACTTCCGAATGGTTCTAAATACGATTTTCATGGTGTTTTAAACAATGCAGAAGGCGAAATAGACAGAGCAACAGGAACGCTCCGTTACAAGGTAGCATTCCCAAATCCTGATCGATATATAAAACACGGTTCTTCGGGAAAACTCATTATTTCCGAACAACAACCCAATGCTATCTTAATTCCGACCAAAGCCACATTTTCCATACAAGACAAAGTTTATGTTTTTGTAGTGGACAAAAATAACAAGGTAAAAATGCAAAACATTATCGTAGGTTCTACCCTTTCCAATTCTTATCTTATAGAATCGGGACTAAAACCAGGCGACAGAATTGTTTTGGAAGGGACACAAGCGTTAAGAGACGGACAAATCATCAAAATAAAAAAATAAGCAACTCTAAAAATAAAGACTATGGTAGAAATGTTTATTAAACGAAAGGTGCTATCCTTCGTTATTTCGATTATTATTGTATTGATGGGAGTTTTTGCCTTAATGAAACTTCCCATTACCCAATTCCCAGATATTGTACCTCCATCGGTAACCGTTACAGCGAAATACACCGGTGCCAACGCCGAGGTTTCTGCTAATGCTGTGGCTTTACCATTGGAAAGAGCCATCAACGGAGTTCCGGGCATGACTTATATGTCCACCGTAACCTCCAACGATGGACTTACGATGATTCAGGTTTTCTTTGAAGTTGGCGTTGATCCCGATGTAGCCGCCGTGAATGTTCAGAACAGGGTAACCACCATTTTGGACGAATTGCCCGAGGAAGTTATCCGTGCCGGAGTTACAACCGAAAAAGAGGTAAACTCTATGTTGATGTACCTAAATATAACGAGTACAGACAAAAGCCAAGACGAGCAATTTATCTACAACTTTACAGACATTAATATCTTACAAGAATTAAAAAGAATTGATGGCGTAGGTAGGGCAGAAATTATGGGTCAAAAAGAATATTCCATGCGAGTTTGGCTAGATGCTCGAAAAATGACAGCGTACAAAGTTTCTGCTGACGATGTAGTAAAAGCCATTCAGAAACAAAACATCGCTGCCGCACCAGGAAAAGTAGGTGAGGCATCGGGTAAAATTTCTAGCCAATTGCAATATGTAATAAAATATACCGGTAAATTTTTTGAACCCAGTCAATACGAAGAAATCCCTATTCGTGCAGAATCCGACGGAACTATTCTTAAATTAAAAGATATTGCAAAGGTAGAATTTGGAGCAATGAATTACGGTATGGTTTCCAAAACCGACGGAAGACCTTCTGCATCGATCATGATGAAACAAAGACCCGGCTCCAACGCTTCGGAAGTGATAAAAAATGTAAAAGCCAAAATGGCAGAACTGAAAGAAACCTCTTTCCCACCCGGAATGGAATATAACCTGGCTTATGATGTTTCCAGATTTCTAGATGCCTCGATGTCTGCAGTAATCACAACCCTTATAGAAGCCTTTATTTTGGTAGGAATTGTCGTTTTCTTATTCCTACAAGATTGGCGATCTACACTAATTCCTGTTTTGGCAGTTCCCGTGGCTTTGGTCGGTACCTTTGCATTTATGCAATCGTTGGGATTCTCCATCAATTTGCTCACCCTTTTTGCTTTGGTACTCGCCATTGGAATTGTGGTGGACAATGCAATTGTGGTGGTAGAAGCCGTCCATGTAAAAATGGAAGAAGGCATGCAACCTTTACAAGCAACCATAGAGGCAACCAAAGAAATTGCAGGAGCCGTAGTAGCCATTACCATCGTGATGTCGGCGGTTTTTATTCCCGTAGCTTTTCTCGATGGACCAGTTGGGGTTTTCTATCGACAGTTTTCTCTTACTTTGGCCATCTCTATTGTTATTTCTGGGGTTAATGCTTTAACTTTAACTCCTGCACTTTGTGCTATTATTTTAAAACCGCATAGCCACAGCGAGAAAAAAAATATTTTCGATAAATTCTTCGCCTCTTTCAACCGTGGGTTTGATAAAATGACGAATGGCTACACCAATATCTTATCCAAATTTGCGAGTAGAACCTCTGTAACTTTTGGTATATTACTGCTTTTCGTTGGATTATTGTTTGCAACTTCTCGATTTTTACCCACAGGATTTATCCCAATGGAAGACCAAGGAATGGCTTATGTAAGCGTAACCACTCCGCAAGGTGCAACCATTGAAAGAACCGAAAAAGTACTAGATGAAGTTACCGAAATTGCAAAAAAAATAGAAGGGGTAGAAAATGTTACCACTTTGGCAGGATATAGTATTGTAACAGAAATCGCTGGTTCTTCTTACGGAATGGCAATGATCAACCTAAAAGATTGGAAAGAAAGGGATATTTCTGTTAATGATTTTATAGCTGAACTTTCCGAAAAAACTAAAAAAATCGCCGATGCCCAAATTGAAGTTTTTGCACCTCCAACTGTCCCAGGATTTGGAAACACCAGCGGTTTCGAACTAAGATTATTGGACAAATCAGGTGGAACACTAGAGAATACCGACTTGGTGGTAAAAGATTTTGTAAAGAAAATGAACAACTCATCTATCATCAAAAACAATTTTACCAGCTTTGATGCAACTTTTCCCCAGTACATGATTACGATGGATTATGATATGGCTGCAAAAAAAGGAGTATCGGTAGAAAATGCGATGTACACTTTACAAACCATGTTGGGTTCCTATTACGCTACCAACTTTATCCGATTCAGCCAAATGTACAAAGTGATGGTGCAAGTAAGTCCCGAAATGAGAAATACCCCTGAAAGCATCTTAAACCTTTATGCCAAAAGCGATGCGGGAGAGATGGTTCCTTTTTCTACTTTCATTAAAATTGAAAAAGTATATGGTCCCGAAGTATTAACAAGATACAACATGTATTCATCTGCCATGATTAATGGTGAACCTGCCGAAGGGTACAGCTCTGGAGATGCCATTGCCGAAGTAGAAAAATTAGCAAAAGAAAATTTACCACGAGGATTTGATGTAGAATGGTCTGGAATGACCCGTGAAGAAATTCTTTCAGGCAACCAAACGACTATTATTTTTGCGGTTTGTCTGCTTTTCGTGTACTTGCTTTTGGCAGCACAATACGAAAGTTTTTTATTGCCATTTCCGGTTTTATTGAGTTTACCCATCGGGATTTTCGGATCTTATATCGCTTTATTAGCCGTAGGGTTGGACAATAATATCTACGCACAAGTTGCCTTGGTCATGTTGATTGGTTTATTGGCTAAAAATGCAATATTAATTGTAGAATTTGCCATCCAAAGAAACAAAGACGGTTTTGATATTGTATCCGCTGCTATCGAAGGTGCAAAACAAAGACTACGACCGATACTTATGACTTCCTTTGCTTTTATTGCCGGACTTATTCCTTTGGTTATTGCTACAGGAGCCGGAGCAACAGGAAATCGCTCCATCGGTACAGCTGCTGCAGGAGGTATGCTTATCGGTACAGTTTTCGGACTGATTGTCATTCCGGGATTGTATATTTTCTTTGCCAAACTTCAACAAAAATTTTCTAAAAATGAAGAATAAAATTAAACAATATATCCTATTTTCAGGTCTTACTTTGGTACTCACTTCTTGTGCCGTACCCAAAGTGAGCGATATAAAAAAACCTTTGGAAATCCCAATGGAAAATAATTCAGTAGCACCTTCTACCATCAATATTTCGTTAAAAGAATTTTTTACAGATTCACATTTACAACTCCTTTTTGATGAAGTAGTAAAAGCCAATCCAGATTTTCTAATTGCCCAACAACGATTGGAAATCGCCAACAGTTATTTGCAACGCTCCAAAATGGCTTTGTTACCTTCCTTGGAAGTAGGTGCTATTGTGAGTGCAGACCACTACGGAAAATATACAAGCGAAGGAATTGGAAATAGAGAAACCAATGCTACTCCAGGGATTCCAAATTCTGAGAAAATTGGTCAAGACATCAGTCCAAATTATTGGTTGGGAGCAAAATCTTCTTGGGAAATCGATGCTTGGGGAAGACTTAAAAATCAAAAACTAGCAGCGCAAAAAAGATACATGGCTTCAGCAGAAGGTATAAAACTTTTGCAAGTAGAACTTTTTACCAATATCGCACAACTTTATTACCAGCTCATTGCTTCGGATAAAAAACTGAAAATTTATCAAGAAAACTTGAAGTTGCAACAGAAAGCTTATGAGATAATAAAAGCCCAACGAGAGGTAGGAAAAGCTACAGAATTGGCGGTGCAACAATTTAAAGCACAGAACAACAGTATCTTGGCAGAATTGGAATATATACAAGCAGAAATAGTTTCCGCCGAACAAGCTATTGCTTCTCTTACGGGAAAATACGGCATAAAAGTTCAACGGAACTCCGAACTTTTACCCACCCAAATAGGTATTTTGAACAAAGAGATGAATCTGTCGGAAATTATCCATTCCAGACCAGATGTAGCAGCCAATTATTTGGTATTAGAAGCCACACAAGCCGATGCAAAAGCAGCGAGAGCAGCATTTTATCCTAAAATAAATCTTGATGCCACAATTGGACTCAATAGCTTCAATGCGGAGATGTTACTAAAGCCTACTTCTTTAGCAGCCCAATTATTGGGCGGTTTTATGGTGCCTATTTTCAATAAAGGACAACTGAAACATGAATTTAACATTGCCAATAAAGAGCAGGAAATTGCTTTTCAAACTTATCAAAAAAGTATCACTACAAGTTTCAATGAGTTACAAACCATCTTGGAACAAATGAAAATTTTTGAAAAAGTATTGCAAATAAAATCCGAGGAAGTCGCTGCTTTGGATAAAGGAATTATCGTTTCCAACGATTTATATTTAACAGGATACGCAAACTATCTTGAATTGATAAATTCCCAAAAATCCAAACTACAATCCGAGTTGGAAAGGTTACAATTTCAGCATGAAAACACCCAGAATAATATTTTATTGTTCAAAGCTTTGGGCGGGAAGTTGTAGGAAAGACTTTACAAATAATACTATTATAGGAGAAATAATTTTTTCATTAAATTTTAATATTCCTCTCTTTTATTTTACTTTTACAAATTATTACAAAAAAATATGGCATCAGGAATTTTTGCAATTTTAGATGATATTGGAGCATTGTTGGACGATGTTGCTTCTGCCAGTAAAATGGCAACAGGAAAAACTGCTGGGATACTTGGAGATGACTTGGCAGTAAATGCGGAAAAGGCAACTGGTTTTGTCTCTTCCAGAGAAATTCCCGTTTTGTGGGCAATAACCAAAGGTTCCTTCCTTAATAAATTAATAATCGTGCCTATCGCATTGCTTCTCAATGCTTTTTTACCCAAAGCTATTATTGTTATTTTAATTTTGGGAGGTTGTTATTTAGCCTTTGAAGGAATGGAAAAAATAATAGAGTTTTTATTTCATAAAACCCACAAAACGGAAGATGGAATTGCCGAACCAGAAGAAGAAATTAGCGAATCGCAAAAGATAAAATCAGCCATCACCACCGATTTTATCCTCTCGATAGAAATTGTAATTATTGCCCTTGGAAGTGTTTTGGGAAAAAGCTTAGGCATACAAATAGCAACGGTATGTGTAGTTTCCATCATAGCAACCATTGGGGTTTATGGCATAGTTGCTCTTATTGTAAGAATGGACGATGCTGGATTTAGCCTTATGAGAAAATCAAAAAATTCCGATGGATTTTTGTACAAAATAGGAAGAGTATTAGTTATAGCCTTACCTGTCGTTATCCGAATTTTGGGTGTCGTCGGTACTGTCGCTTTGCTCTTGGTTTCGGGTGGAATTTTCGTTCATTACATCGACTATCTACATCATCTTTTTCCTATTGTACCGAGCATTGTAAAGGAATTTATCGCCGGAGCTTTGGTGGGCACGGTGTGTGTACTCTTTTTTACTACATTCAAAAAAATAAAAAAAGCATTTTAAAATTTAACAAAACAAATTCACAATTAGTTGATATTAAGCTCTTCCATAGAATTCATAAAAGGAATTGGTCCGGAAAAAGCAAAACTTCTGGCTGCTGTTTTGGATATTCGGACTGTAGAGGATTTGCTTACCTTCTACCCTATTCGGTATATAGATAAAAGTGTTGTCCATAATATCTCATCATTACAAAACAATGTAAATTCGGAAATATTATTAAAAGGGAAAATAACCGAACTAACAGAAAACACAATTGGAAAAAAACGACTAAACGCAAAATTTTCCGACGGCACCGGTACCATCAACCTAGTTTGGTTTCAATACTCCCGATGGATGATTGACCAAATCCCACAACAAGAGGAAGTATTTGTCTATGGAAGAGTCCAGGAATTCAATGGTTATTTCTCCATGCCACATCCGGAAATAGAATTGGTAAAAAAAGCACAACAAGAAACCCATCTTTTACCCATCTATTCTAGCT
>JAFDZJ010000125.1 GCA_018266965.1 Bacteroidota bacterium | reverse complement strand
AGATGGATTTTTTGTTTTAAATTTGAAGTTTTAGCGGGCTAAAACAAGAAGTTAAAATAGAAAATACGCTAAAAAGAACACAAAAAAATAGATAAGAAGTTCAAGAATGCTTAAAAATAAATATTTTGATAAAATTTAAACAGGCTCTTAATATTAATTGTTTAGTGGCTATTATTTTTTTAAATACAAATCAAAATAGTCGGTAACTTTTTGCATCAGGTGTACTCTGTCTTTTCCTGTAACATTGTGTTGATGTCCGGGATACATGAAATAATCTACTTGTACGCCTTTGTCCACCGCAGCTTTTAGGAAATTGATGGAATGTTGCCAAACAACTACATCATCTTGTGCACCGTGAATTAACAGTAATTTTCCTTTCAAGTTCTGTACTTTGTCCAGTAAGTTAGCAGTTTTATAACCTTCAGGGTTTTTCTCTGGTGTATCCATATATCTTTCTGTGTACATTATTTCGTACATATTCCAATCAATAACTGGTCCTCCTGCAACACCAACTTGGAAAACTCCAGGATGTCTTAGCATAAGGCTGGTAGTCATGAATCCTCCAAAACTCCAACCATGAACTCCCATTTTTTCTGCATTCACATAGGGTAGGGATTTCAAATAATCGACACCTTTCAGTTGGTCTTCCATTTCCACAGTACCCAATTTTCCAAAAGTAGCGTTTTCAAAATTCAAACCTCTATTGAAAGAGCCTCTACCGTCCATACTGAATACTATATATCCGTTTTGTGCCATATAATCATACCACAGATTTCCAGATGCAGGAAAAGAATTGGTAATGAGTTGTACATTGGGACCGTTGTAAAGATAGTCTATTACAGGATATTTTTTGTTGGGGTTGAAGTTGGGAGGCAATATTAATTTACCATAAAGCATAGTTCCATCATCAGCTTTTAAGGTTATGTTTTTTACTTCTGGTTGTGCAAATTTGGTCAAAGGATTATCGGCGATTAATATGTTTTCGATATGACCATTTTGGGTATTGATGATGTTTATTTTTCTAGGAGTAGTAGCATTAGAAAAAGAATCGTAAAGGTATTCGGAATTAGGACTAAGGATACCGATATGCACTCCTGCCTCATTGTCCAATCTAGTGATTTTGTTGCTAGAAATATTCACTTTGTACAAGTGTTTTTCCAAAGGAGTTTCTTTGGTGGACACGAAATATACATTTTTTCCTGTTGGGTCTATACCTAATACCGATGTAACAGTCCAATCGCCATTGGTAATTTGTTTTACAATCCCTTTCTTCAAACTGAAAAGATAGAGATGGTTGTAGCCGGATTTTTCCGATTGATAGATGAAATCTTCTTGCGATTTAGGAATTGGCAACATTGGTTGAGTTGGATGTACATATTTTGGATTTTTTTCAGTGAAAAGATTTTTTTCTAAATTTCCAGTCGTAGCATTGTACAAATTCATATCCAAATTGTTTTGATCTCGGTTGAGGATTCCAATAAAAACCGATTGACTATCCGGAGTCCAAGCAATAGAGGTTAGGTATTGTTCCTTGTCACCAATTGTGTTGATGAAATTTGTCTTTCCAGTTTCCAAATCATAGATTCCCAATGTTACTTCATGGGATTTTTTTCCAGCCATTGGATATTTTATGTTTTTATTCTGTGCAGGTACTACAGACCAATCTATCACAGGATAATCTGCAACCATAGATTGATCCATTCTGTAAAAAGCAATTTTTTTATGATCAGGAGAAATAAAAATTCCTTTATCAATCCCAAATTCATTTCGGTGTACAGCTTGTCCGTTTAGGATATTTTCGTTTTTATCTTGGGTTATAGCAATTGCTTTCCCATTTTGGTTGGCGAATAAGTTGTTGGATAGTGTATAGACTAAGGTGTTTGCATCTTCCAAAACAGTAATGTTTTCTGCCTTTGATGGAAAGTTTAGCCATGGACTTGTTTTCCAATCGCTTCCGTTTTTTTCAATTTTGAAATAGGTAGAGTCTGTTTTATAATAACCATTTTTATCATTTATAAATGTTATTACAGGTAGTTTTTTTAATGATTTCTCTTTCGCGAAATTTTTATTAAGTTGAAAAAGAGAGATTACAGTATCCGTTTTTTTTGTATCAACTTCGGTTGATAGGTAGGCGTTGTTATCAAATTTTACCAAGATATTTTTTCCAGGTATCCAGGAAGGTTGAGATATGTTTTTCACAGCAAGATTTGTTCTTAGGCCATTCACGGCTTCTGCCATAGTATATTTTTGAGTTTGGGCAAATACAGAGCTTCCGCAAACCATTAGAAATAATGAGATTTTTGAAATATTCATAGTCGAATTTTGAGTTTGACAAAAATAACAAATTAATTGCAGTGTAGAAGTACAAGTAGAAATAATGAATGTTCAGCTCATAACCAAGCGAAGTTGAAGTTTTTCATTAAATAAAATTTAATAAAATACTGATTGATTCTACTGGTTTTTAAAGTGAATACTGTTTAACTATAATTCCATCAAATATAAAATGCTTATTTTTAACAAAAATTTTAAATTCATGATTAGAAATAGTATTTTGATTGCTTCTTTGTTTTTGGGAACCGCCTTTTCGTTTGCTCAACAATACGGTGGAATGTGGATTCCTACGGAGATTAATGAAAAAGAAATGAAAGATTTGGGAATGAAAATTTCTGCTAAACAAATTTTTGACACCAACAAACCAAGTATTAAAGATGCTGTTGTACAATTCAACGGAGGTTGTACAGCAGAAATTATATCAGCAAAAGGATTGTTACTGACCAACCATCATTGTGGTTATGGACAGATACAAGCTCATTCCACAGTAGAAAAAGATTATTTGAGCAATGGTTTTTGGGCAAAAAATATGAACGAAGAATTGCCAAATCCCGGCGTAACTGTAGATTTTATTGTGGATATAAAAGAAGTTACCAAAGAAATTTTGGCAGGAACGGAAGGATTGAAAGAGGCTGAAAGTAAAGAACTTATCAAAAAAAATTCCGATGCTTATATAAAATCTTTTAATACGGAATCTTACCAAAAAATTATTGTAAAACCAATGTATTATGGTAACAAATACTATGCTTTTGTTGTAGAAACATTCAAAGATATTCGTTTGGTAGGAGCTCCACCACAAAGTATTGGAAAATTTGGCTCGGATACAGACAATTGGGTTTGGCCTAGACATACCGGAGATTTCTCTATGTTTAGGATATATGCCGATAAAAATAACAAACCAGCAGATTATAGCAAAGACAACATTCCGTACACCCCGAAATATTTTTTACCCGTTTCTATCATCGACAAAAAAGAGAATGATTTTACTTTTGTATATGGTTTCCCAGGACGAACTACCGAATATCTACCCTCCATTGCAATAGAAAAAATAATGACAGAAACAGATCCTGCTAGGATTGAAGTAAGAGATGTAGCCCTAAAAACATTGGACGAGAAAATGCGTACAGATGCAGCTACTAGGATACAATATGCTTCCAAATACGCCTCGGTTGCCAACTATTGGAAAAAATGGATTGGGGAAGTAGAAGGGTTGAAAAAATCCAATGCTGTGGACAAAAAAAGAGCGTATGAATACCAATTGTCCTCCAAAAATCCAGCCTTGAAAACTACCTTGTCAGAAATGACCCAATTGTACTCCGAGCAATCGCCATTTGCACTCAACAATGCTTATTATGGAGAGGTAATCCGAAATGCCGAAACGCTTTCGCTAGCAAATAGATTTCTAAACTATATGGGTGCGGTAGAAAATAATAAATTAGATGAAAAATCATTAGCCTCATTCAAAAGTTTTCTTCAAGGTTTTTATAAAGATTACAATGGCGAATTGGACGCAAAAGTAACTGCAAAACTGCTTGCCTTATATGCACAAAAAACACCTAACAGATTTCTTCCTTCGGATTTCAAAGAGAGTTTTAGCAATGTTGATAAAAATATATCAACAATAGAAAATTGGTCTAAAAACTCTTTTATTACCGGAAGAAATAATCTTGGAAATTATAACATTACAAAAGATACAGAAACAATTTTTTCAGATAAAAAAATGTTGGTAGAGGCACTTGCCAAAGATCCTTTTGTGTTGCTGATGACACAGCTTCGAGATGCTTATGTGAAAAACACAGATTCTCAATTCGTTTCGCTACAACTGAAAATAGACGAATTACAGAAAAAATATATGGCACAACTGATGGAGACGGATAAGGATAGAAAATTTTTTCCAGATGCCAATTCTACCCTTCGAGTAACTTATGGAAAGGTAAAAGGCTCTAATCCAAGAGATGCAGTGGAGTACAATTACCAAACGCATGTTGCCGGAATTATGGAAAAATATATCCCCGGAGATTATGAATTTGATGTACCCAAAAAACTCATCAACCTATACAATGCCAAAGATTTCGGAATATACAAAGACAAAACAGGTGATGTCCCGGTTGCTTTCACTGCTACCAATCATACAACAGGCGGTAATTCCGGAAGTCCAGCTTTGGATGCCTATGGAAATTTGGTGGGTCTGAATTTCGACAGACAATGGGAAGGTACCATGAGCGACATCAACTACGATCCCAAATTGTGTAGAAATATAATGGTGGATACCAAGTATATATTATTCATTATCGACAAATTTGCAGATTCCAAATGGTTAATCAATGAAATGAAAATCGTAAAGTAATACTTGATGTTCATTGAAAAATAAATGATACTCATTGGTAAAATACCTATAAGATAGCTCAAAAGAATCCTGTTATTTTCAACAGGATTCTTTTTGAATAATCAGTACTGTATTTTCAATTTTTAATAATTTATTTCGTTTGTTTGGCTACACCTAATCTTTTTTTAATCAAAAGTATAAAGTTTTTATAACCAATAACTTATAAGGTTTAAAATACGAACGCCGTGGATTAACAATCAACCGCTTAATTTCGCTAAATATTATTTCTTATTTTTGCAAAATCTAATAAAAAATGAAATGAAAAAGTTGTTATTATCCTGTGTTTTATTCTCGGGAGTAGTTTTTGGACAAAATTTTTCCAAATTCGTCAATCCATTTATTGGTACAGGTGGACATGGTCATACATTTCCCGGAGCTACAACGCCTTTCGGAATGGTGCAATTGTCCCCAGATACTAGGATAGATGGTAGTTGGGATGGCTGTGGAGGTTATCATTATTCGGACAAAATTATTTATGGTTTTTCTCATACTCATTTGAGTGGGGTTGGAGTTTCCGATTATGGAGATATTATGCTGATGCCTACCATGGGAGAACCACAATTATTGCCCAATCAATATTCATCTACATTCTCTCATAACAATGAAGTTGCTAAAGCTGGATATTATAGCGTGAAATTGGATAAAAATAATATTGATGTCCGATTGACCACAACTCCTAGGGTTGGCTATCACGAATATACTTATAACCAAGCAGGGCAAGGTAATGTTGTATTGGATCTTAATCATAGAGACGAATTGCTGGAAGGTGAAGTTAGGGTAATCAATGACAAAACAATAGAAGTTTTTAGAAGAAGCAAAGCTTGGGCAGAAAATCAATTCATATATGCTAGAATTGAGTTTTCCAAACCTATGACAATTTCCAAAATTAATACTAACGGAAACAAAACGGAAGTTGGAAATACCAATACACCGGGTCAGAAAGCTATTATTATCAATGGTACCAAGTTAGCCTTGTCTTTTTCTTCTAAAATGAACAAAGGAGAAAAATTGTTGATAAAAGTTGCTATATCGCCAGTATCTACTGATGGAGCGGCAAAAAATATGATGGCAGAAGGTAAGTCTAATACTTTTGATGAAATAAAAGACAGTGCTACAAAACTTTGGGACAAAGAACTCTCCAAAATTGAAATTACTACTAATGATTTAGACAAAAAAACGGTTTTCTATACCGCTCTCTATCACTTGTTTACCCAACCAAATATCTATATGGATGTGGATAGACAATATCGTGGCAGGGACAACAAAATACATACTGCAAAAGATTTTGATTATTATACTGTATTTTCACTTTGGGATACATTTAGGGGTGCAAATCCTTTGATGACAATGCTCAACAAGAAAAAAGTTACCGATTTCATCAATACTTTTATAGCTCAATACCAACAAGGTGGAAAATTACCGGTTTGGGAATTGGCTGCCAATGAAACCGAATGTATGATTGGTTACCATTCTGTACCTCTAATAGCTGATGCTATGATAAAAGGTATGAAAGGTTTCGATTACGAATTGGCTTACAAAGCTGCAAAAAATTCTGCAATGCAAGATATTTTTGGACTTGATGCTTATAAAAGAAATAATTATATATCTGTTGATGACGAACACGAAAGTGTTTCCAAAACTGTGGAATACGCCTTCGATGATTGGTGTATTGCACAAATGGCGTTAATCCTTAACAAAAAAGATGATTACCAATATTTTATGAAAAGATCACAAAATTGGAAAAATCTTTATAATCCAGCTACTGGTTTTATCCAGGCTAGGAAAAATGGATCTTGGTTGGAACCTTTCGATCCAAGAGAAGTAAACAATAACTTTACCGAAGGAAACTCCTGGCATTACTCCTATTTTGTACCACAAGATATAGATGGTCTGATAAAAATACATGGTGGAAAAGCTAAATTTGAGAAGTTTATTGATGCAATTTTTTCCGCACCCGAACAAACTACCGGTAGAGAACAAGTGGATATTACAGGACTTATCGGACAGTATGCTCAAGGAAACGAGCCTAGCCACCATATTGCCTATCTCTATAATTATGTTGATAAACCCGAAAAAACCGATGCTAAAATAAAATATATCCTCGATCATTTTTATAAAAACACTCCCGATGGATTGATAGGAAATGAAGATTGTGGACAGATGAGTGCATGGTATATCCTGAGTACCATGGGAATATATAGCGTAACTCCAGCAAATCCTGAATGGCAAACAACCAGACCGTATTTTGATCAAATGAAAATAAATTTTGAAGATGGTACTTCTACTACCATTACTCCAAATACACCAAGGTCTGAATTGAAAAAATTGGGTTTTCCAAATGTGCAATTGCCTAAACCTCTACCGTATCCAGAATTGACACAAACTCCAATAATAAAATCTTCCAGAATTTTTGATATTGATGCTAAAGTAGAAATACTAGGACTTAATAGTAAAGACAAAATGTATTACCAATTAATTCCTGAAAATGGAAAAGCTACCGATTTTGTTCCTTACAAAAAACCAATCATCATCAAAAATACAACTTCTGTAAAAGCTTATGCTGAAAGAAATGGAGAAAAAAGTACAATCGGTGAGGCAATTTTCAACAAAAGACCAAATCATTGGGATATACAGGTGAGTTCTACCTTTACTCCACAATACCACAATGGTGGTTTTAGCTCGTTGATTGATGGTATTCATGGTACAGAAAATTGGAGAAAAGGAGATTGGCAAGGTTATCAAGGGCAAGATTTTGTTGCTGTAATCGATATGAAATCCCAATTGCCTATTCATGAAATTGCAACTACTTTCCTACAAGACAGTAGAAGTTGGATTTTGATGCCGAAAAAAGTGGAATATTCTGTTTCTTCGGACAATAAAAACTTTGTAATTGTTGGCGTAGTGGACAATACGGTTGCACCAGACAAAACAGAATCTGTAATCAAAAATTTCAAAGCCGATATTCTACCTACTACCGCTAGATATGTAAAAGTAAAAGCATACAATTATGGTACATTGCCAGAATGGCATGTTGGAGCAGGAGGACAATCATATATTTTTGTTGATGAAATATCAATAAAATAATCCAACTTAAATTTAAAAGTCATATTGCTGAAAAATAGTTGGTAAAAACCTTTGTATCCATTATGAATAAAGGATTTGGTTAAAGTTTTATGAAACATGTTTCATAAAACTTTTTCTTTGCTTAAAAAATGCTAAAAAAAAACGATGCTGGTCTTGCAAAAGTTTAGATGTTATTTGGGTTCACATAAATTTTGTGGGGATTAGGTCAATAATTTTTCCAATCTGAAGAGAAAAAACTTGACATCTATTACTCCTCTTTGGTTGGCTCTAAAAAGTTTTATTTTTGGGTTAAATGATTATGCATTTGTATTGGTTTGCCTATTATACCTAATTCATATTATTATGGTTACTATTTATATAAAAAATACCGACTGGATAATCGTTTGCAATTTAGTTATGAAATGATTACACAATCGGTATTATTTTTTTTAATGATAATATTCTATCACTAATGAATATGAAAATTAAATCCCATTAATAATGGTATCAAAAGTTGCTGATGGACGCATTGCAGCAAAAGTTTTGTTGCTATCTGGTTTGTAATATCCACCAATGTCTTGTGCTTTTCCTTGGGAAGCGATTAATTCTTCGTTAATTTTTGTTTCATTGGATTTCATTGACTCTGCAATCGGTGCAAATTTAGCAGCCAATTCTGCATCTTTGGTTTGGTTTGCCAACGCTTCTGCCCAATACATTGCCAAATAGAAATGAGAGCCTCTGTTGTCGATGGTTCCTAGTTTTCTACCCGGAGATTTGTCGGTGTCCAAGAATTTGTCATTTGCCGTATCCAAAGCATCTGCCAAAACTTGTGCTTTTGTATTGTTTTGAGTTTGTGCAACATGCTCCAAAGAAGCTTGTAGAGCCAAAAATTCTCCTAGTGAATCCCATCTCAAATAACCTTCCTCAATAAATTGCTCGATATGTTTTGGTGCAGAACCTCCTGCTCCGGTTTCGAATAATCCACCACCATTCATCAAAGGTACAATGGATAACATTTTTGCAGAAGTTCCTAATTCCAAAATTGGGAAAAGGTCGGTGTTGTAATCTCTAAGAACATTTCCGGTAACAGAGATAGTGTCCAATCCTTGACGGATTCTTTCGATGGAGAATTTACAAGCATCGGTAGGATTCATTATTCTAAGGTCCAAACCTGTGGTATCAAATTCCGGTAAATAAAGATTTACTTTTTTAATGATTTCTCTGTCGTGAGCACGATTTTCATCTAACCAAAAAACAGCGGGGGTGTTGGATAATCTCGCTCTGTTTACCGCTAATTTTACCCAATCTTTGATAGGAGCATCTTTGGTTTGGCACATTCTGAAAATATCACCAGTTTCCACAGCTTGTTCCATATATATTTTTCCTTCGGCATCACAAACACGGACTGTTCCGTTGGCAGCAGCTTGGAAAGTTTTGTCGTGAGAACCGTATTCTTCGGCTTTTTGAGCCATCAAACCAACATTAGGAACCGATCCCATGGTTGTAGGGTCATAAGCTCCATTCTTTTTACAATCTTCGATTACTGCGGTATAAATTCCTGCATAACATCTGTCTGGGATAATAGCGAAAGTGTCTTGTTGTTTTCCTTCTTTGTTCCACATTTGTCCGGAAGTACGGATCATGGCAGGCATAGAAGCATCTACAATAACATCGGATGGAACATGAAGGTTGGTAATTCCTTTGTCGGAGTTTACCATAGCAATTGCAGGTCCATTTTCGATTGCAGTATCTATTGCGGCTTTTACTTCGGTTTCTAGTGGATTTCCAGCAATTTTGGTATATAATTCTCCCAAACCATTGTTAGGGTTTACACCTAATTCTTTGAATAAATCAGCATATTTAGCAAAAACATCTTCAAAATAAACAGAAACAACTGCTCCGAAAATAATAGGGTCGGAAACCTTCATCATCGTTGCTTTTAGGTGGGCAGAGAACAATACTCCTGCTGCTTTTGCTTCTTCTTTGGTTTTCTTTACGAATGCTTTCAAAGATGCTAGGTGCATTACAGAAGAATCGATGATTTCTCCAGCTTTTAATGGAGCAAGACCTTTCAATTCGGTTACTTCGCCGTTTTCTGCTACAAATTCTATTTTGAATTGAGAAGCATCTGCAACGGTAACGGATTTTTCTGTTCCGTAGAAATCACCGCTTTCCATGTGTGATACTTTCGTTTTGGAATCTGCTGACCAAACTCCCATAGAATGTGGGTGTTTTTTAGCATAATTCTTAACAGCTTTTGGAGCTCTTCTGTCGGAATTTCCTTCTCTTAAAACAGGATTTACAGCGGAACCTAAAACTTTTGAATATTTTGCTTTTATTTCTTTTTCTACATCATTTTGTGGATCTGCCGGATAGTTGGGTACTGCAAAACCCTTGGCTTGTAACTCGGCGATAGTCGCTTGTAACTGCGGAATAGAAGCCGAGATATTCGGTAGTTTGATGATGTTGGCTTCAGGAGTTGTCGCCAAAGCTCCTAGTTCTGCCAACGCATCTTCTACTTTTTGGTCATCTTTTAAAGATTCGGAAAAATTTGCCAATACTCTACCAGCGAGTGAAATGTCCGAAAGCTCAATTTCTATATCGGCTGAATGGGTGAAAGCTCTAACGATAGGTAGAAAAGAGTGAGTTGCCAACATTGGAGCCTCATCGGTAAGGGTGTAATGAATTTTTGTTTTTGACATTGTATTTATTTGAATAGAATGATTATCAATATTTTAAATTTTATTTTTTTTTATTTTTTTTTGAATTACAAAACTACTAATTTTATTGAGATTTGTAATCTGAAAATTATAGGACTTTTTTATTCTTCTTCAATAGTTGTTTGTTGCTCAATTTCTTTCAGTTGTTGTAGGTTTTTGCTTAATTTTTTTAGTATAATACCATAAAATATTTTGTAATAAATAAAGATGAGTAATAGACTGAATACAGTGGTAGAAATTATTGTTATCGTTAGTAGCCATTCGGATTTTGGAAGCAAATGTTCTTTTTGTATTTTGATATTATCATAAATAGTATAAACCATCAAACCATTAAAAATTACAAATAAGACTATATTGGAAATAATAAAATATTTCACTGTTTTTTTGAAATTCAATATTTGAAGAATGAATTGTTTGATATTGGCTTCTGCGGAAATTTTTTTATAATTTTTGAAGAAAATATAAACGAATACACCTGTTAGCAATAGACTTATCATTTTCATTATAATATCTAGATGCGAAATGTCTGCTTCTAGGTTTTTGGTTTTGTTGATTCCAAATTTCGAAATAAGGTCTAATATGCTAGAATTGTTTTCTTCAAAAAATATATAATATAAAGTCAATATTACAAATAGAACAAACTCTACCAAACTAATCCATGCAATATATTTCACATAGTTTTTGGATTTAGAATTTAGCATTTTCAGTATTTCGGAACTGTCGTACTGTATTTTTTTGTCTTGTTCTTGCCAAGATTTTTTATAACTATCAATATCAAAATTATCCATATTTTTCCATGAGTTCTTTTATGGTTTTTTTTAATCGGTTCATTTTCACACGAGCATTAACTTCGGAAATCCCTATGTTTTCTGCAATTTCCTTGTAAGGCAAATCGTCCAAATACATTGTAACAATAGCTCTTTCTATATTGGGAAGCATTTTGATAACTTTGTATAATAAAGAAATTTTTTCTTCTTGCTCCTCATTAGTCTCCATTAATTTTTCATATTGCAGGTCTTGTAATTCATTGGTTGCAATGGATTTTGTTTTTTTTCTGAAAATAGTAATAGCGGTGTTGAGTGCAACTCGGTACATCCAAGTAGAAATTTTGGAATCTCCTTTGTAGCTGTCATAACTTCTCCATAGTTGTAGCACAATTTCTTGGAAAAGATCTTGCTCGTCTTCCAAAGTATTGGTGTACAACCGAGAAACCTTTATTATTAGTCCTTGATTGGACTTTATGAGTTGTGCAAATTCTTTTTCTTTGGAAAGCAATGTTAGTAGGATTATTAACCAACGAAAATACTAATTTTTGAAAAATAATAGACAGAAAAATGAAAAAAATATTTCAAACCCTGTAAAAAGTTTTACTTTTGCAAATGCGAGAAAATCGGCTTGTTGATTCTTTTTTATAAAAGGGTAGGAAAGTCCGGACACCAAAGAGCAACATAAAGGCTAACGACCTTCCATAGCAATATGAGGACAAGTGCAACAGAAAGCAAGTACAGTTCGGCTGTAGTGAAACCAGGTAAACTCTATGTGGTGCAATGCTAAGTATATCATCAGTTAAGGATGGCTCGTCCGTTGATGAGGGGTAAGCAGCTAGATTGTATTGGTAACAATGCAGCCAGATAAATAACAAGCACCCCAAATAACATTTGGGGTACAGAATCCGGCTTATAGATTTTCTCGTTATTTTTCGGAATTCAAACTATTTTTTGCTCCTTCAAGACCTGCTTTGTCTTCTTTACTTAGTTTAGGAAAGTTCAAATTCATTTTTTCCAATTCTTTTATAATGATATTGATGGCTGCCAATCTCGAGTACCATTTCTGGTCTGCAGGTATTACAAACCAAGGAGCTTCGTCGCTATTGGTTTCGTTGATGGCATCTTGATAGGCTTTCATATAGCTGTCCCAAAGTTTTCTTTCTTTCAGATCGCCCAAAGAGAATTTCCAGTTTTTGTCTTCCTCATTTATACGATCCAAAAATCTTTTTTTCTGTTCGTCTTTGGAAACATGTAAAAATAATTTGATGATTTTTGTTCCATTTCTGGACAGATGTTTTTCAAAATCTTTGATGCTTTCGTATCTGTTTTTCCAAAATTTCTCATCAAATTCATCTATGGATTTCCATACTTTTTCATTGAGATTATATTCCGGATGCACTTTGCAAACCAGTACACTTTCGTAATGACTTCTGTTGAATATTCCTATTTTCCCTTTTTCGGGTAAGGATAGGTAATGTCTCCAAAGAAAATCATGTCCATAGTCCTTTGGAGATGGAGTTTTGAAACTAGTTACCTCGCAACCCTGTGGATTAACACCTCCAAATACATGCTCCACCAAAGAATCTTTACCTGCTGCATCCATAGCTTGGATTATTATTAGTAGGGATTGGCTACTGTCCGCATAGAGTAATTCTTGTAATTCTCGGAGTTTATTTTTTTCTTCTATTAATAATTTTTCTCCATCTTCCTTGGTTAGTTTTCCTTTGTATTTCGTGTCGGACTTATTGATGTTGAATTTATCTTTAACCGACAAATTATCAAGTGCTATTTTTTTCATAATAATATATTGTTTAGGTGTTTTT
>JAFDZJ010000124.1 GCA_018266965.1 Bacteroidota bacterium | reverse complement strand
CTTTTGCTCATCATTCCAATCAGATAAAATTTCGGTGATGACTTCTTGAATTTTTTTATCACTTGGAATGGCTTCGCCCTTAATTTTCGTTTGGCGTTCTTGTTTACCTAACTGACCACTAAATGTGTAATGCGATTTTTCAAGATTGTCCCAAACCCAAGAAAAGTGAAGTTGGTCGTTAGCATTTGTAGAATTTCCAAACACTTTGTCTGAAAGCAAATTTAATTTAGTGTATTTGTTTTCTTCTGTCGGCAAAAGAAAATGTCCTTTTTTATCAAGTGAAATTTCGTTATGAATTTCATCTTTTGCATTGGGTTGTAATCTTCTGAACCAAAATATTTTGTTTCCGAAAAATGAATCTCTATCTGTAAACCAAATTTGATATTTCCCTTCTTCCGAAACAGGCATTTTTCCTGTTTCTTTAACAGCGTTCCCTAATTTTGTTAGTTGATATTGTTCGTCAAAAATGCCAATGTTTTTCAAATAATCCTTTATTCGGTTTTCAATTAGCGGTTCAAAACGTTTTCCTTTCAGGTAATCCTGAATGTCTTTGCGTTCTTCCTCTTTCTGAAAACGCAAGTAAACTTGTGCCGAACGCAGTTGTATATTTTTTGTTAGCGTTACTTTCATATTTTGCGTGTGTTTTTTGCTAATCCTCTTAAATCTTCTGATTGTGATTTTAATTTGTAGTAATCATAATCGCCAATAATTACCAATTGAAATTTTGCCCTTGTGATGGCTACATTCAAACGGTTTGGATTATCTAAAAATCCGTCTCGCTTGGTTTGAACCATTGAAAGAAAAACCATATCGGCTTCCTGTCCCTGAAATTTATCAACAGTATGCAACTTGATATTTACACGATGTTTTTCAATCGTAATACTGAAATTAGAATATCCGTTTTCGTTTCCTGTCAGTTTTTGCAATTCTTCCCGCAACAAAGTTTCCTGACCTCTGTAAAATGTCAGACAAGCAACCGACCATTCTTTGCCTTCGGGTTGTGCGTTATTTTTTGCAAATTCCAAAAACTCTTTCAGTTCTTTCAACAGCGTTTTTACTTCATTGGGGTTTTTTCCTCTAAATGCATTTCCTTTTACATCAATCCAGACACTCCGATATGGATACTCATTATAATTCCATTGTCGCAAATTTTCAATGGTATATGGGTACTGTAAATCCAATAAAGCATTTTCAGACTGATAAAAATGCTCTCTCGGAAACTTTGAAATGTCGGGGTGCATACGGTGTTGATACTTCAATGTTGTTTTGCGATATGAAATATTATTTTGATTAAATCCTTCTGAAATGGTTGATTCAAATTTTAGTTTTCTACCCGAAATTCCTTTTACCAACGATTCTAAAATGGAAGGAAAAGCCATAGAAGCAATCGTGTTGATTTGTTCTTCAACTTTCTCTTCATTCAAAGATTTAGGAATAAGTTCTTCAATCGCTTTACCGTAGTTTCCTTTCAGTTTGTTGTTTTGTGTTAAGCGAATTTGATGTTCTCTGTCCACACGCCAAGCAATTTCTTCCGCCCAACTTTTCTCAATGAAATGTGTGTTTACCGCTTCAACAATATCAAAACTGTTGTCAAATTCCCGTCCTCGTTCTTTGTGTGAAAATGAATGTTTTTGCTGATATACATTGTGAATAAAAGCGTGTTCGCTTTCTTCCCATTTTGTACTCCTTAATACTGCGTGGCTTTCAGGAATTAAATGCAGATTTTGTTCTAACAAATTCGTTTCAATAAAAATCAAATCGGCACAACTCAATTCAAGTTTGCTTAAATTATTTATGTTTTTATTATGAATGAGATATATTTGTTTGTTGCCAAAATCTTTATTTTGCCTATGCTCTAACTCTTTTTGAATTTCAATTAAAACTTTGAAATCAACAGGCAAAACAAACTTATTGTGCTTACTTCGTAAAATGTCTTTCAGTTTTTGTAAATGGAAAACTGCTTGTTGCAATTCGTTTGAAATGTGTTTTCCGTCAATGCTTAACTGCTCAATGTTTGACACAATTTCTTCTCTATCTGTAAAAGGCGAAAGTTGCATTACATCGCCAACCAAAATCCATTTCTTTGCATACAGGGCAGGAACAAGAAATTCCTGAAAGGTAGTTTTACTACTTTCGTCAATTATCAGGTAATCAAATTCGGGAACGATTGGTTCAGCAACTACATTTCGTTTATCTCCATTTTTTGTAATTATTTCTATTCTTTCTCTTTTTTTGAATTTCGGGTGTTGTAAAATTCCGATTGTTGTTCCACAAACAAGGTTTGAAATATCAAGCAACAATCGTTCATCAATAGCGTTGTCCTCAATCAAATTGTTGATTTGAAACTCTTTGATGTCTTCGCTAATGCGTTGTTCATCGCCAATACGAACAGGCAAAATATGAAACTGCTCCAACATAGATTTTCCGTTTCGTTTTTCTTTTAATCGCTCCAATACGTTGTCAATGGCAACGTGTGTAGAACCGCAAAGCAAAACTCTTTTTCCTTGTTTGGCTAATTGGCAAATCAATTCCAAAATGACGGTTGTTTTGCCCGAACCGGGCGGACCTTCTAAAATGGCAAAATCGGGCGTGTTGATAGCCTGATTAACAAATTGGCGTTGTTCATTGCTTCCGCTACGGTTTTCATCTGTAATAACAAACCAATCTTTTATTCGTATGTTTTCAGGCTCTTGCCATTCACTTCGCTCTCTGTTTTCAAAAAGTTTAATGAGTTTGGCGTGTTCGCCAACAGGCATACGCATTAGCGTACTGATTGCTTCAATTTGTTTGCGTAGCTGATAGGTATTGACCTTTACCGTAAGAATTGAGTTGTCGGGTGGAAAACCAAAATTCCAAAAACTTCTTCCGTCTTTTTCCTTTTTGGTTTTCAAAACAATTCTGTTTTCCGATTCAATTCCTGCTGCAACTTGGTATTTGTTTTTCCTTTCATCTTCAATTTCAATTCCGTCATCAAAAAAATACT
>JAFDZJ010000123.1 GCA_018266965.1 Bacteroidota bacterium | reverse complement strand
CCCAGTTTTTGGATAAACACATCTTTCGTAAACTCCTGGTAAGTGTATGAGTCATCCAATAGGTCATTAATCATTTGTATATCCATTCTTTGCAGAAAGTAAATAACTGCTCCAGCTTGTGTTTTAAGGTCAATTTTCTGGGAAATCTCGATTTGCATATCGTTTATTTTAAATAGGCAACATTTATTCAGTAAAAGTTATTGGGCAATTGGGTTAAAGCAAATTGGTTAATTAAGGACTCTGCGATTTGGGCTATTGATTGTATCAAACGCATCTCTTCCGGAAACACCCAGGGATGTATAATATATAGATTGCTCCAAAACCATTTTCCTTTTATTGGCCATTATTGCACTTATTGTTTCCTGGTCTTTCTCATAGTCTGATTTTGGGTAAAAACATTTTGTGAGAACGCCAAATACTTCCAGCAATATTCCTATCATCAAAAGAATGAACCAAGACCAGAAGGCAAGTGAGTTTTGACTAACAAATTCATGCAATAATTTTACTCGATTCAAAATTGTATTCAGTCCCATTGTGGTAAGGAGTTTTTTATACTCAGGATTGGCATTGTCTCCAAGCCCTGATTTTAGTTTTGCTAAATCTGCTTCTGCATTTTCCAATTTTGTATTGTCATCTCTCATTTGTTCTTTTTTCTCCGTTGCAATGCGCCCAAATCCCGGCACTTTACTATTGCTTTTGCCCTCCAATTCTAAGTTTAGCCGTTCTCTTGCAACCGCTACATTTTGATTGGCCTCATTCACCCTTTGCTCCCCGGTTTTTATCATCTTTTCCTGTGCATAATGTGTAATGTCGTTCTCAAAAATGACAAGGTCAAGAATAACAGAACTGAAAATAGCTATGAATAAGCCCAATGAAATACGGATTAATGCCAAGCCCCAATGGGTTTTTACACTTTGTACAATATTCCTTTCAAATATAAAAATCATAATAGCTGCTACTGTCCCAACTAAAAGGGCAATACCCCAACTTGTTTCCAATATTTTATAGCAAAGGAGGAAACTACTGAGGAACCATAAAAATGATGGAATGAAAGCAAACCATCCGAGTATATTTATCTTCTTACGACTACCCGAATCATATTTTTTTAACTGCTCATAATTATCACCTGTAATTAAGTAAGGCAGTTTTGAGAATAAATTTGACATTTTTGAGCTTTTACTTTTTTAAAAATTGGTACGGATTAAAAACAGTGAATACGTAAATAATTAGAGTATTCCCCTTGTGCTGAATTCCCGTATGTTGAGGTAATCAAGCATTCCTTTGCGATACCCTTTTTCAAAAGCATATAAAACCTGGGCTACCCATCCTTCGCCATCTACACTTAGTTCTTTCTGGAGTTTTAAATCCTGCCTCATTTCTTCATCGCTGGCAATTTCAAGGTTCAATTGCTCTTTTAAATTGGGCATCATACCTCCTAAATCAATTACTTTTTTCTTTTTGCTAAGAATTACATCATGTATCAACTCATCCAGAGCATTAATCTCCATTCTAAACCTGCTTTTAAGGTCGTTAATGTAGAGTTGCATGCCTGACTCACTGTGAAATAAATAGCCTTGTGTAAGGCCGTCAGCATAATGGTCTTTGTCCAGGAATTTTTTCAGGCAACCAAAACTGTTTTCCTTTGGTAAATTTTCTTCCGGAGCTAAGTTATTTACAGATAGTTCCAGGCTTGATGGTGCAAGAACAGTATCAGTATTGCCTGAATTTTCTCTCTTCCCAAACAGGCTTTTTAATAATGCTTTCATATATTTTTTTGATTTAGTATTTAAGTATCTATAAAAAATTGGATGACAGGTAACCAGAAAATTTATTTTTTCTTTACCCTCTGTACCATATTTATCTATAAAAGAAGAGAAGAGGGTAACCAATCAGATTAATGCTGGTTCGAAGCCGTATTGATAGGAAAAGAATATTGTGCAGTTATGGGCCGAATCTGGCTGCCTAAGTAGTTTTTAATACCGAAAGACGGTATTGTCAATTGTTTAGCCTTCCGCTCTTGCTGTTAATAATTGATAATCAGGAGCTTAGAAAATTTTTAAAAAAATTTGAAAAATCCTGGTTACCCCGGTGCCGTTTGCTTATAGATTGGTATAAAACAATTTTTAAAAAAATAAAAACTAAGAAATTATGAAAAAGTTACTCTTATCAATCGCCATCCTTTTTGTAGCTGCCGCATCTTTTGCCCAGAGCTACACTTACGTAAACGGCTACACTCGCAGCAATGGAACCTATGTTCAGGGCCATTACAGAACCACACCGAATTATACCCGGAATGATAACTGGACAACAATTGGCAATACAAACCCATTTACGGGAGTAGCCGGTACAAGATCAGGTGGCTACAATAGCAGTTACTCAACTCCCAGCTATTCATCTTACAGCTACAGCACTCCGGTCTATAGCACACCTTCTTACAGTTATTCATCATACAGCTATAGCACACCGACATATTATAGTTCATACAGTGTGCCGACCTATTCATCATCAAGCTACTATAGCAGCAGTTCAATTTATTCGTCTTCATTGAGTATTTCAAGCTCAAGCTACTATATCAGATATTAAACCTTAATAAACATGTTGACTCGATGCCGCTTTTAAAGCGGCATTTTTTATTGACCTACCAAAATGAAATTGCTCCAATGTTTTGGGTCATTAAATAATGGGTGGTTTGTCATTTGCAGTTGTGCATTTCTTAAAGCATCTATGTAAGTATTGCCATTGGCGATGTTCTTATAAAAATATTCCATTAAAACTTGAGTTGCTTTATCATCAACATTCTTAACAGATACAAGAACATTTTTTGCGCCGCTACAAATATTACTATTATTTTTAACAACGTCGGCACCACTTTTTTTGACCCACTCTAAATAACATTTTTTTATACTGCAATGAGATTATTATTCAAGCAACTTAAAAGCAGCCCAATAATAAGGCGGGTATTTTTTGCTCATTGCAAACTGAGCATCTTTTAAAGCATCAGAAATCGTCATGCCTTTAAAACAATTTTCATAAAATAATTTCATCAGTTCTTTGGTTTGAACATCCGGTACTTTCCATAAACTCATTATAATGTTTTCAGCACCGGCTAATTTGAAGGAACGTTGCAATCCAAAAACTCCCTCGCTACCTTTTATTTCGCCAAGCCCTGTTTCGCATGCACTCATTACAACCAACTTTGCACCACTTAAATCAAGATTGGATACTTCATATGCTGTCAGAATTCCATCGTCTGTACTATCACTATGATTATTGGGATTATTCCATGTTTTATTAGCACCTGAAAATATTAGGCCTGAGCGTAGTAGAGGATTGTCAGAGAGCCGGTAAACTTCTTTCTTACTACTAAAATTTTGGAAAGAGGATCCTTCTAATTTTTTTTCTGCATCAGGAAAGAAATAGCCATGCGTAGCCAAATGCAGAATGTAAGTTCCAGCCTCACCCGATATGTTTTTCAATGCCGTTTCTGATGCAAATGGGCCACTGATAAATTCAGTCTGCATTTTATTCTGCTTGCATAGGCTGTCAATTCCGGCTCCTTCGTAAAGAGTACTCCTTAAAAAAGGCCAGGAGCTATTACTACCTCTCGTGGTGGCTTTAGTTAACAGACCCAAGTTTATGTCATTTTCTGATTTAGCTTTTGCAAGAGTATTACTTGTTTTATCATAATCAATGCCGCCAAACAGCCATGCTCTATGAACGTCATGATTATTTATAAATTGATTCTTCGGTTTTAATATGTCACTGGTTGTGCCTAATATGTGTAAATCGAATTCTTGCCCAATCCGCAAACTATCATCCTTAGGCAATGCATTAAAATTAATGTTATGAAGTAAACCTGATGGCGAAATATATATTCTTTTGACACCACTCAGATAACTACTCAAGGGATTCCAAATTAGATTATAAATAATTTTGCCGCTTCTACTAAAATCATATAGTTCATTAATATAAGTTGAATCTGGAATAAAATTGGGCTGTTGAAAAAGAGCTTTTAATTGATTTTCCTCGAATAAATAAATAAACTTGGGATACTTCCATTCTTTTTTTAATACCCCGGCGAGATAAATAACTTTATCGGTGTAACCAGAATCTTTAATATAGTTAAACGAAACAAACTCAATTGCTATTTCATCTTTATACAATTTCTCATTAATGTCTTTTAGTGTAATCTTCTGGTATTCATTAATTCTTTGAAATGGCTTAACCTTTAAACTAAGTCTATGTTCCAATAAAGAAATCGAATCTTTCAACTCTGAATTCCTATAGTTGCCTTCACCCATCTTTTTTTTTGCTTTTACTATTTCAAAGTATATATCTTGAATGTCTGAGGATTCATTACTTATCATTCTACGAATATTAATCTCATCATGCAGTGCAAAACCTTTGGTTTTAAGAGCTATGTCATAGGCTATGTCATTTAAATAAGAATTTTTCGGATGAGAATCCAAAATATTTGATAAAAAAAGATCGAAAACTACTTTTTCAGAATTTACCATCTGAAATTTTTCAGCTTCTGATAATGTAGGAAGCATGTATGAAAACTTAAAAAGAACATCTGTTGCGAAATGGCTTAATACCGTATCTCGTTCCGAAATTTTATTTAACTTTCGTAATGTATTTCCATATACCGCAAAAGTAATAGGTCGGCTTTCTCCTGCAGTTTTAGAATAATCAAAGATTACTTTAAATATTTTCTCAGCCTTTTCGTAGTTTTTAAGATAAAATTCACAAGTAGCGATCCCTTCAAGTATATCAGTAACTAAGCTTGAGTATTTGTTAGGAAACGTTTTTTTGTATAAATCATTCGCCGAAAGAAAAATTTTCTTTGCTTCTTCATATTTTTTCAAATTGACTTTAATGAACCCTCCTCGCCAAAGGGAAATGATATAATCCCTTGTATTTTGACTACTTTCCAAAAAGGACCTTGCTAAAAAATTTACACTGTCGGCTTTGTGCAGTAAGTTCATTGAAGAATACAACCTTGCTAAATCATCAAGGCGAAATGCAATTGATAAAGAATCCGCAACCTCTTTCGAAATATTAAGTGCATCGGCTAAATATGTCTCACATATTTGATATTTTTCTTGGGTGTAGAATAAATCAGCTAAAGATGAAAGACTCCAGGTAATTAATTCGTAATTATTTAATTCTTTGGCTATTTGCAAAGATTTTGAATAGCTTAATTCGGCATCTACAAAGTTATTCTCTTGTGAATATATATCGCCGTAGGTATCATAAATTTGATGCAGAGTTCTTGACGGAAATTCTTTATTGTCACGGGTTTGTTTAAGTTTTTCGAATTTTAATGCCTTACTTAAAAACGATTTTGCCTCTTCTAATTTTTCGTTGCTTAGTAAGGCTTTAGATAAATTACAGACTGAGGTTGCATAGTATTCAAATAGAGAGTTCCAATTATCTTTTATAAGATCAATTGCTTTGTTATAATATTCTTCTGCAGAATTATAATATCCCCATCTATAATAAACTAATCCAAGATTGTTGTAAGCTATAAAAAATATAAGTTTATTGACTTTTTTATTTCCTTTGATCAAGGTTAATGTATTTTCAAAACATAATCGGGAAGAGTCATAATTATCTTTTTCTAAATATGCTGACCCCAAAAGCAAAAAAGCCTTAATTGATACCGAGTCGTTTCTATTAAATTTAAAATTTTCAAACAATCCTTGTTTGTTACAATAATATATTACAGAATCAGATTTTCCTTGGTTTGAGAATTTATGAACAGTATCAATCCAACTTTGGCCAATGCCCATTACCGGCACGAATAAAATAAAAAAAAACGCTATTCTTTTCATATCAATAAGATCATTTCTGTCATTGCTTAATATTCAATCATTTTACCTGTGTATTACGTTATGAATTCATTCTGTGAACTAATTAACAGTTATAACCCATCTGCCTGAACATGTCACATGTAAAATCCTGAGTGGCTGTTTCTGAATTATAAGCCAATTCAATACATCGGTAACCTTTTTCATAACTTCTTCCTTTATCAAGTATTTTTTTATAACTATTGATTCATCCTGTCCTTGTATAATTAGCTCCATTAAATTCGAAGTAACTTTGGTTTGAATTGAAAGGGGGGGGGCTTCATTTATCTTTGTTATTAATTCCTTTGATTTAAACGTAGCATTGATTGCATTTATCCTTTTAATTTCATAATCTATTTCCTGAATTTTAGAAGAATCATTTAGCTTTTGTTTCTGCCATTGCTCTTTAAAATTTTCAGAGGCAAGTAAAGATTGACTGCCAAGTATAAACATTTTGTAATTATACCTGCCGGTATCATTGGTTAGCTTCTGTATTTGCAAAAAACACTCTTCTGCTTTTGGTGCATTATCTGAATGTGCATAAGCAATAGCTTTTATTTCAAGGGCTGATACAGTCTCATTGATGTTTGCAGGCATATCCTTTATTCGCCCAATAGCTGCATCATAGTTTCCAAGAAGGTCATACACGCATGCCAAGTTGATATAGGCCTTTGCATAACCCGGGTCTAAACTGATTGCTTTTTCAAAATCCCTTTTTGCAGATTGCAGCAGGTTATTCATTTGATTTTGCTCATCTTTCCCATTGCTTCTTGTGCCGTTGCTGCTTAATCGGGAAACAGGGTCTATCTCAACCGGGTAAATAAATTCTATGGCCTGCTGCGGCTTTAATTGTAGTGCCATTAAAAGCTTTGCTGTGCCAAGGTTATTGTAATTTTCCCTGGATGGGAAATATTTATTCAGATAATTGAAACAGCTAATTGCTTCTTCATATTTACCAGCATAAATCAAAATTACGCCAGCTTCAAAGACTGGAACAAGCTTTTCAATCTTTTCTTTCTGTACCCTGTTAATTTCCTTCCGTTCTTTTTTAGAAGGATAGCCGGAGACAACTTCAGGCAACTTATATTGCTTGTAAATTTTGTCAAGCAATAAATTAAATACATCAAAAGGCTTATACCCGGCCAGGCTTGAATAAAACAGTCCGTAGCTATCGGCAATAGATTCCTTCTCAATCTTGGATTCTTTAGAAACCTTGTTTAAAGTATTTCCCAATGCAGAATTTCTTAATGCGAAAGCATAATCGCTACACCAATTATGGTCGTTGTAATAATGTGCTAACTCATGGCTTAAAATAATAGCAAAGGCATTGGCAGAATCTTTTCCGAAGGTCATACATATATCGAATACAGTTTCATCAACCTGAACTGTTGGGGATGGAGATGCAATATACTGTGCGACTATCCGTGGGGAATTTTTTGGTAGTATTTTTAATAATGGAGCACTTTTATTGCTTGCGTAAGCATTCACAAGGTTGTCAAATATTTCTTGGGCTACAACAAGTTTCTTTTTGTTTACCTGTGCAAATAAATTAAAGGATAGTAGCAATAATATAATCGAAAACTTTAAACGCATTAACCTTTATGAATTTTGAAAGACAATTTTTTCTAACTCCTCAATAGTGTTATTATTTTTAACAGGAATCAGTTTTAATGGCTGCATCGTTGGCTTTAACTGATAATAGTCTTTGTTTATTTTAATGAATAAATTAGTTTTCTGAGATGGGTCTGTTGAAATGACTTTATCTATCTTCTGGTCATTATCCAGTCTCACCACAATTTTCTTATTCGTAACATCATAAGTATAAGTGTTTTTGATACTCAACAAATAATCTATTTGCCGAGATATTTCCTTGGTAATCGGACCTACACCAGCGCCATTCCTGCCTTGAATTTCGTCTGAATAAATCTTCTTTAAAGTGTCTATTTGTTTTTCAATATTTAAAGTTACGATTGCGAAGATTTTCGGTTCCTCCTTTGCAAACCCAAAGGATTCTGGAACAAGCAGTCGTTGCTCTGATATTTGCTCGGTAATCGTTGGCAGGGTAGCAACTATTTCTGTCTTTATTGAGTCTTTGTTATTTTCATTCCTGGCAAGACCTCCATTTTTCTGTTCTTTACTATTGTTTAAAACAAGGTAGCCCCCCAAAAATACAATTCCGATAACTGCTGCCGCCGCCGCATACCTTACAATTCGGTTAAAGGATACTACAGGAGTCGATGGCGACACTTTTGATGCTGCAATTTTTTCGGCAGAATGTTCACCAATATGGCGAGGTGCTAATGCCGCAATGGCTCTTTCTGATTTTTCCCATTCATCAATCTCCTCAAATTTTTGTCTTACAGACTCTCGTTCTACTTGAGTAATAGCTTCCTTTATTTCAGAATCTTGGATTTCGTCTGCTAAATCAATTGATTCAAATTTTTTTTTAAAGGCTGCCCGTTCTGTAGCCCTTATTGCAAAAGCAACTTCCTTTTCAAAAATTTGCTCCAATGATAAAAAATAGTCCGTT
>JAFDZJ010000122.1 GCA_018266965.1 Bacteroidota bacterium | reverse complement strand
GTGGGAAATGTAGATGATTTAATTTTAAAGAAAATGAAAAAATCAGAAATGTTGAAATCTGTTATTAATTCTTAAATTTATTTTTCACGAACTTTGCAATTATGAAAACCCTCATCTCAATAGTAGGAACTACTGGTATTGGAAAGACTAAATTGGCGATTGATTTAGCAAAAATCCTAGATACAGAAATCGTTTCTTGCGATTCCCGACAATTTTTTCGTGATATGGAAATAGGTACTGCGGCTCCTACCCAACAGGAGATGTCCTCTGTAAAACATCATTTTGTAGGAAATTTGTCTGTTGTTAATGATTATTCTATTGGCAAATTCGAGGTAGATGCTTTAGAAAAAATTAATGAATTGTTCTCTAAAAAAGATACCGTGATTATGGTTGGAGGAAGCATGATGTACGAAAAAGCTGTACTGGTAGGTTTGAACGATTTACCAGAAGCCAATGAAGAAAACCAACAAAAATTACAAGCTGTTTTGTCCGAAAAAGGTATGGAAGGATTGCGGAGGATTTTGGCTGAATTAGACCCGATTTATTTTGAAAAAGTCGATATAGACAATCCCAGAAGATTGCTCCGAGCTATTGATGTTATTTGGCAAACCGGAAAAAAATATTCTGAATTGATAAAAACTCCCACCCATAAAAGAAATTTCAATGTTATTAGGATTGGTATTGCTGCACCTAGAGAGATTATTTATGAAAAAATAAACGATAGAGTAATGAAAATGATGGAAAATGGGTTGTTGCAGGAGGTGGAGAATTTATTGCCTTATCAGGATTTGCAGTCGCTGAAAACGGTTGGTTATACAGAACTTTTCAAATATTTGAACGGGGAATGGGAATTGGAATTTGCAGTTTCGGAAATACAAAAAAACTCTAGAAGATTTGCCAAACGACAACTCACTTGGTACAGAAAGGAAGAGGATATAAATTGGGTAGATTATCAAAATTCTTATCAAGAATCCCTATCTTTGTTGCAACAATTCAATATAAAAATTTAAAACAAATATTATGTCTAGGACACCATCTAATATGCTTGAGCTGGGTACAAAAGCTCCTTTTTTCGAACTACCTAATCCATCAAAAATGGGCGAGTTGCAATCCCTAGAAGACTTGAAAGGAAAAAAAGCTACACTGGTTATTTTCATGTGCAACCATTGTCCTTTTGTGCTACATGTTATCGATAAAATCAACGAGTTGTACGAAGATTATCAGGAAAAAGGAATAGAGTTTGTCGCCATCAACTCCAATGATGTTGAAAAATACCCTGATGATTCCCCCGAAAAAATGATAGAATTTCAAATTGAAAAAAGGTTCGATTTCCCTTATTTGTATGATGAAAGCCAGGCGATAGCCAAAGCGTATGATGCTGCTTGTACACCGGATTTTTATTTTTTCGATGATAAGTTGGATTTGGTATATCGAGGACAGATGGACGATTCTCGACCAGGAAACACCAAAGAAGTTACCGGAGAAGACCTTATTATAGCTTTCGAAAATATACTCAACAATTCGCCACAAGAAGAGGTGCAAAAACCTAGTTTAGGTTGCAATATCAAATGGAAGTAGGGTTGGAAATTTATAATAAAACATCAAAGAGATTTGATGTTTTTTTGTTTTTAAATTTTGAGAGTCTTTAAAAAAAATCGTAGAAGTGTAGAAAATAATCACCACGATATTTATAAAAGACAACAAACCCCGTAGAAGTTATATCTGTGTAGAAAATAGATATAAAAATTATAATGACATTACAATAAATTCAATTCAATTCTAATTTGTTTTTCAACATATTTCCCGTTTTTATAAGGAATAGTAAACAATTTTTTGATGTTTTTTATTTTAATCTCATAACATTTTCATTAAAAAAAACTATATTTGGCTAATAATTTTAAAAAAAACAAACACTATGGCTTTTTTCGGAGTATTAATATTTTTGGGGCTTGTTACGCTTTTCGCCTCGTTTTTCACAGTAAAACAAGCTACGGCTGCAATAGTAGAAAGGTTAGGAAAATTTCATTCGGTAAGACAGTCGGGTTTGCATTTGAAGATACCGTACATAGATCAAATTTCCAAAAGACTCAATCTTAGGATACAACAATTAGATGTAATGATTGATACCAAAACTTTGGATAATGTTTTCCTAAAAATGAAAGTGTCCGTACAATATCAAGTAATAAAAGAACAGGTTGCAGATGCTTTTTATAAATTAGAATTTCCAGAAAGCCAAATTACTTCCTATGTTTTTGATGTGGTAAGAGCCGAAGTGCCGAAACTAAAATTGGACGATGTATTTGTAAGAAAAGACGATGTTGCAGTTGCTGTAAAAGGCGAATTGCAGGAGGCAATGCAAAGTTATGGATACGATATTATAAAAGCTTTGGTTACGGATATTGACCCAGATGAACAAGTAAAACAAGCTATGAACAGGATCAATGCTGCCGAAAGAGAAAAAACCGCAGCCGAATACGAATCCGAAGCACAAAGAATAAGGATAGTAGCCGTGGCAAAAGCCGAAGCCGAATCCAAAAAACTACAAGGACAAGGTATTGCCGACCAAAGAAGAGAAATTGCCAAAGGACTACAAGAGTCTGTTGGTATGCTGAACTCGGTAAATATTAATGCCCAAGAAGCTTCCGCACTTATTGTGGTAACTCAGCATTACGATACTCTACATTCGGTAGGAGCTAACAACAGGAGTAATTTGGTGTTGTTGCCCAATTCGCCAACAGCAGCCAGTTCTATGCTGAATGATTTGGTAGTTGCGATGTCCACGGCAGAAAGTTTCAAAGAAAATCTGGACAAAAAACTACCTCCACCATCAACACAACATTTGCACGACTAAAATTAATAATTAAAATCCCTTAACTGTATTGGTTAAGGGATTTTTTTATATAAAAATTTTCACTTTTAGGCTAATCTTTTTTTTGTTATCTCAATTCGTGTTGATTCCAAAGTGTTCAGTCTATTTTTGAAAGTATTCGGCTTCTTTATTATTTTTTCTGTTATGATTATTGGGTTTTACTATCCATAACTATTGTAACAGGACCGTCATTCAACAAGGAGACTTTCATGTCTGCTCCAAAAATTCCACTCTCTATTTTCAAATTGGACTTTGATAGTTCATTTTTAAAATATTCTAATATTGGTATGGCAATTTCTGGTTTTGCTGCTTTTATATAGGATGGTCTATTTCCTTTTTTATAATCTGCTAATAATGTGAATTGGCTTATGCAGAGGATTTCTCCACCAATATCCTTTATGGAAAAATTCATTTTTCCGTTTTCATCAGAAAAAACTCTCAAATCAATTATTTTTTTTGCGAGCCAATTTGCGTCCTTTTCATCATCTGTGTTTTCAATCCCAATCAGTAATAATAGACCTTGGGAAATTGCACCAACTATTTTGTTGTTAACACTTACATTGGCACTAGTAACTCTTTGTAGTACAATTTTCATTAATTAAAAATAGATAAAGTATTGGTAGATGAAATTAAGTTGTAATGGTAAGTTTTTGGTGGTACTTGTGCTATGGCGGTAGGTTGTCCTGTAAGGAGTATCCATGTTGCACCGTCTTTCGGACAATAGATTTTTATATTATCAACAACTTCCAATGTGGTATTGTTGTCTGGACAAAGATGTGGAGCATTTCTATCATAAATCTTGAACCCTGTAGAGGTTCTTACTACAATAAGACCTCTTGTTCCCGCACTTTGTTCATTCACATAAATCCAACCTCCAATGTTTTGCAATGGATAATATGCAGGAAGATTCAGGTTAAGGGTTACTTGTATAGCAACATCCGGGAAACAACTTACCGTTTCTTGTGTTCTGGAGCAAGATTGATAGGTTAACGAACTGAAAATCAAAAAAAATAGATAAAAAATCGAAATACAAAATTTTTTCATTTGAAAATTATTTATATCTTTGTGAAACAAATTGAAACAAAACATTGTCCGACAAATGTCGGATTATTTTTTTATACACACAGTAAAAATTTTATTATTATGGCAACTTATGTTACAAATGAAGGATTGGAAAAAATGAAAGTAGAACTTGAACAGTTGGAAAGAGTGGAAAGACCAAAAGTTACCCAACAAATTGCTGAAGCAAGAGACAAGGGGGATTTGTCCGAAAATGCCGAGTACGACGCAGCTAAAGAAGCTCAAGGGATGTTGGAAATGAAAATTTCCAAACTAAAAGATATGATAGCGGTTTCCAAAGTGATTGATGAAACACTTTTGGATACTTCCAAAGTATCCATACTTACGACAGTAAAACTGAAAAATAATGCTACCAATCAAGAGCAGAAATTCACATTAGTACCCGATAACGAGAGTGATTTGAAATCAGGAAAAATTTCGGTAAATACTCCCATTGCAAAAGGATTATTAGGAAAAGTGGTTGGAGAAACTGCAGATATTGTTCTGCCAAATGGAAATAAATTATCTTTCGAAGTATTGGAAATTTCACTTTAAAACTAAATTTTTATGTCAAGTATTTTTTCAAAAATTATCGATGGAGAAATTCCAGCTTATAAGATAAGTGAAGATGGTGAACATTTGGCTTTCCTAGATGCTATGCCTTTGGCAGAGGGGCATACTTTGGTTATTCCCAAAAAAGAAATCGATTTTATTTTCGATTTGGAAAATGATGATTTCAAAAACTT
>JAFDZJ010000121.1 GCA_018266965.1 Bacteroidota bacterium | reverse complement strand
TAAATTTCGGTGGTTTGTTATTGCAGTGTCGTTTTAGAATGACCGCTAACGCCCGGGGCTTGCTGCAGTGCTGGCTTTCGATGCTTGTCATGCCGGAACCGAAGCCCAATTTATAATTTAATGTTGAAGTTAAGAACAAATGAACAATAGAATTCCGTCCGCCGGAACCAATGCCCAATAGCAAAAAAAAGATGAGTTCCTATTCGTCAGCCAGCATTGTAGCAAGCCCCTTGTTAGCTGCTGTTGTTTTTAGAATTTAAATTTTCCAGATAAATCACCCTTTTAAATTCAAAAATAGTTCGACAATTGAATTGATACCTAATAATACAAAAAGAAAATAAATTAAAATGATTATAAAGTCTTCAATTGAAGATATAGATGATAAATTAAAAAGCATAAATGCCAGTTTTATTTGAAAAACAATTCCAACAAATATTAATACTGCCGAAGCAATTCCAAATACTTTATTTATTTTATATTCATTTTTTTTCGCCGTTAGATAAGATATTATTAATGCAAAAGTCAAAAGCAAAAAAATCAAGGTTGAATAATATCTTTCATTATTAAGTTCATCACCATTTGAATAAGTTTTAATAATTAGAAAGAAAAAGAACAGAAGACCGATTATTATTGTGTAAATAATAAGGCTTATAGAAAAATATTTTTTCATTGGTTTAATAATTACCGCGGATCATTTCGGAAAGCCAAAATTCCTACCACAGTTTTATAATTGTTATTAAAAATTACCATTGAAAGATTTTTGGCTACAACTTCATTCTTAACCATTCCTTTGTTAAAGTAATTTGTCAAATCCACAGAGGATTGATTAGGTTTATTTAATCCATTTAAACCTTGCAGAAGCAAGTTCAATGTGTCGGTCTTTCTTTCATATGTTGCATTCAATATTTTTAAATTGTAATTATACTCATTGGGTGAAAAATAAATTCTGCCTGTTCCTTCATCTTCAAAGGGCAATTTGAAAAGAGGAGAAAGTATGTTTAAAGTATCTCCATTGATAGCATTTCGAACCAAAACTTGATAATAATAAACATTTTCATCGTCGTAAGGAACCCCGCTTCCTGACATCGCAAAGATTTCTACTGGAGTACCGTCTGAAATTATAGATGTGTCATTTTGAAATTTTGATAAAGCGATGTATTCATAATCATGTTTAGGGTCGTTTTTACAAGATATTAAACAGGTTCCAAAAAGTAACACGGATAAAATTAAATTTTTCATATTGTAAGTTTGTTATAATCAATGTGGAAATTAGACAACTACGCAAATGTACAATAGCAGCTAACGTTTTGGCGCTTGGCGCAGTGGCGGATTTCGGAGCACAAAACTGTCAATACACCACAAAAGTTGATGCGTGGAAGAATTTTCAATTAACCACTTCACCCGCCATTGAGCCAAACGCCTGTTACAAGCTGCCCTTCTGTCTGTCGTGGTTGTTTCGTTCATTGTTTGTCGTTACGTTGTGCGTTGGCTTGGTGGCTCTTTTGGATTTTTTTAGCGTTGGTCTGAGCGTTGAAAAAAAATACAAATGTGCCACCAAATGAGTTGGCTAAATTTAGTCTTTGCTCCATTTCATATTTAAGACCCATTTAGTATGTTGGCCGATTTTGTATAAAGTTTTCTTTTGTCTGTTGTCATGCCCAAGGCAATTAATTAATTCCTCGTCAGCCCATTTTAAATATTCGGTGTCACCTGCATTCAATAGTTGAAGTAATTCTGCTTCTTGTGATGGAGTTGGTATTAAGTCTAACACATCATATTGAAGAATTTCACAACAGTCCCAGCCAGGAGTTTTCTTTATAGGTGTTGTAACAGTCCCAACAAAATTATAATTAACATATGGAAAATTTAGTCTAGAAAGTACCTGCGCTTTTCCGTCAACAAGTTCTTCGTAGAATTCTCTCCAATGTGAGATTTCACGGTCTTTACCTTTGTTAAACCAGTCTAAAAATTTTATTGCCTTTTTGGCTGGAATGAATATAGCAAAATCGTCTTTCATTAAGCCAGTTGTTTGTAATTTCAAGTCGTCTCTTGCTTCAAACTCAGTCTGTAAAAACGCTTGTGTTTGTTGAAGCCTTTTATATTTGCCACCAACCAATTGATAATGATTCCAGTTAGAATTTTTCACTAATAAATACTTGTCATTTATTCTAATTCGATACTGATACGACATCGAAAAACGAATACTCTTACCTCTTAAAGCTAAATAGTAACAATGTAATACAAGTTTAAGTCGATTCCAGTTAAGATAAATATCGTAACCCAACTCAACAATTATTAGAGTTATAACTAGAATCAATCCGTTGCCAACAAATTCAGGACGTAATTCGTCACTTGCGAAATTTTTGCCAATTAAAATGAATATAGTGGCTGCAACTATTTGTAAAATGTACTTCATTTAATTTGAGGACTAGGTTTTATATTTTTAATTGTGCCACACAGAATTTCAAACGTGAGTGGTTTGTCAGGAAAGCTAATGGCAATTGCTTCAGGTAATATCTTTAATCGAATGTCCGAAAATGAATGTCCTAAATCATCATTTTTTTCTGGGCTTGTTAAATCTGCAAGTTCTTGTAATTCTTTTTTAGTAAATTCAATACCAGTTAGGCTTTTTTCAAAAAGTTCTTTTCGTTCTTGTTCATTTGGTCTTTCAAATTCTAAAATTACAGCTGCCCTTCTTACAATTGCTTCATCTATGAAATGAAGTCGATTTGTAGACATAAAAATAACTGCTCTACCTTTTAAATCTCGAATTTCATCAATTTTTTGAATTAAAGTATTTACAGCTGCTTTCTCCTCTTGATGCATTTGCATAGTTGAACGAGTAGTCGCAATTGCATCTGCTTCATCAATAAGCAAAAAAGCAAGTCTGTTTTTTCCTGCTTGTTTTTTCAATTCGGCAAATGCGTCATTTACCAAATTCCCCATTTGACCATGAAGACCTTCACCTCTGACCCTTGTACTTAATTTTAGAAAGAATCCTTCTCGTTTCAACTCACGAACCATTCTGTCTGCAATTGCTTCGGCAGAAACAGTCTTTCCAGTACCAGCATCACCTGCTAGAATTATTAAAGGATAACGTTCGGTAAGTTGTTCAATTACGGGCAGTTCAACTTTGTGATATTTTTTGCTCCAAGCTTTTAAGCCTTCTTGGTCAAGAAGTAACTTTAAGTTTCCATATATTCTTTGAAACTTTGCTTCAAAACCAATTAAATTAGCTGTACGTTCTTTTATTCCAGTATTTGGAAGGTCAATTGTATTATCAAATATTGAAGCCATTATTTAAAGTTTTCTTTTTTTAGTTCATATCCTTTACTTGCATATAATTGGGCATCATCTTTAGATAAATGACTGTATGAATTGTCAAAATCTAATCTTCCCCATCCGCACCTAAAATTGTTAACTGTCATAAAATTATTGCGCTGTTCTTCGGTTTGATTTGTCCAGTTTTTCGTGAAGTTTACAACAACTCTTAATTCGGTATTCGGTAAATTTTGCCAATCATTATTATTTCCTGCTCTATCACTTTGATTTGCTTTACCGTTTTCATCAACTCTATATCTTACTGCCTTTAATGGTTTTTTATTAGAATCAACTAATGCTATATCAACGTAGTCAAGATTTTTGGTTTCTGCCCAAATTAAAATATCATTTATAAAGGCTTCAACTTCATTAATTGTTCTTTTTCCTGTCCGTGCAGCAATCATTCTGAAATCTGCACTAAAGCCTTCAAAAGTTTTTCTGATATCCGTAACAGTATAGGTACCTGTATTTGTATAAGTATTGTACATAATTAGTCCTCTTTAGTTATGTTAAATTTAGGTCCGAATACATGTTTCCATTCTTCAATTGTATCACCTTCACCAATTTTTGACTGTGCGATAAATAGC
>JAFDZJ010000120.1 GCA_018266965.1 Bacteroidota bacterium | reverse complement strand
ATGTTTTCGACAAAGGGTATAATGATTATACCGCTTTTAAACGGTTTTCCGATAATGAAACAGGCTTTGTTACCCGAATAAAAGACAATGCGGTGTATAACATTGAGGAAGAATTAGCCATTGATGAAAACATTCATTTTGTGAAATTCTTGGAAAACCCGGAGAAAGACTGGCAGAGAAAGAAAGCCAAACCACCCGAGCCAAACTTATTCAACCAGCCTACTTTACTTTTCTGAAAAGGGAAATATTGAAAACAAAAAAACCAGATTAGCAGTTGGTTACACGAGGCTGAGGAGCTTGGGATTTTTATCGGACGGTAGTGTTTCTAAATATTTAAAAAAAGTCGTCGTTACAATAATTTCTATTTTAAAATCCACCAACAATGGTCTTTGTAGAAGTGAATTCTAGCACGGCTCTTTCCGAAAGTTCTGTGCCGAAACCGGAATTTTTTCTTCCACTAAACGGCAACCTCACATCGGATTTGAAAACCTGATTGATGGCAACACTACCGCTTTCCAAATTATTTGCAAAATAGATTGCCATATCTTTATCCTGTGTGAAAACGGCATTTGCCAATCCAAAAGAGGTGTTGTTGGCAATTCGCAAAGCGTCCAGATTGTCATTAGCCAAAAATACCATCGCAAGTGGTCCGAACAATTCTTGATCGGCAATAGGATTGTTTTCGTTCATTTTCAGCAATCCAGGTTGGAAGGATTGTTGGTCTATTCGCAAAAGTGGAAGGATAATTTCTGCACCGTTTTCTATGGCAACAGTATATTGCTTTTCTAGTTCTTGTGCTAGATCTTCCCTTGCCATTCCTGCAAAGGTAGTCGTGCTATCCATAGCATCTTTTGGAGAATATTTTTGAAAAGCATTTACCATTAAATTCAAGAAATCATCATATATTTTTTTATGAATAATAAATCTTTTCCCTGCCACACAAGTTTGTCCGCAATTTTGCAATCTGGCTTGTGCTGCTGCTATTGCTGCTTTTTCTAGGTCGGCATCTTCTAGTACTATGAAGGCATCGTTGCCACCGAGTTCCAATACGCATTTTTTGAGATTTTGTCCTGCCAATGATGCGATTTTTCTTCCGGCTTCTTCACTACCTGTTATGCTAACACCTTTTATCAAAGGATTGGCGATACAATTTTCTACCTCCGTGTGTCCTATTTCCAGATGTTGAAAGAGGTCTTTCGGAAAACCTGCTTCTTCCAATAATTTTTGTATAGCATTACCACTATTAGTACAATTGGAAGCGTGTTTCATTACGACTGCATTTCCTGCTAATAGGGTAGGAATGGCAAACCGTAGTACTTGCCAAAAAGGATAGTTCCAAGGCATTATTCCTAAAATTACTCCCATGGAATCATGGTGGACTTCGGAAATTTCGGACTCTGTTTTTATTTTTTCAATTTGTAATACATTTCCAATTTTGGCATAATACTCGCAAAGCCCGGCACATTTTTCTATTTCGGCAATGGCTTGTGAAATAGGTTTGTGCATATCTTGGGTTATTATTACTCCCAATTCTTCTTTTTTTGCTCTCAATAGATTGGAAAGTTGGAGAAGATATTTTTGTCTTTTATCAAAACTTAATTCTTTCCATTTTTCATGTTGTAGATGAGCATTTTGTATTTTGTATAAAGTATTGTTGTCCATTTTAAATATAAATTAATTTCCGAATATTTGTTAAATCATCAACCATTCATTTGCCAAACTGGCAGCCAATCTTGCTGTTCTTTCTTGTATGTCAAATTCCGGATTGACTTCAGCTACATCCAAAGCCATCATTTTTTTGTGTTTCAAAATATGTCTGTACAGCGACAAAAAAGTAATATCTGCAAATATACCGTTGTATGCAGCAGCAGAAACGCCCGGAGCGATAGCAGCATTGAAAACATCCATACAAATTGTGAGATAAACAACATCTACCTTGGAAATAAAATCGTCGATTTTGTCTAAAAGTTGTGGTATGTTTTCATGAAAGAGAGCATCGCTCATAATGTATTCCATGCCAAATTGTTCTGCGGTTTGGAATAATTTTTTTGTATTGGAATTTTTTTGAATTCCGATATGTAAGGATTGAAAATTTCCCTCTTGTGCTATTTGCCAAAAACCAGTTCCGGAAGAAGGGCCAATTTTCGGATCTGGCTCTCTGTTGTCAAAATGAGCATCGAAGTTTATGATGCCAATTTTAGCATTTGGAAATGCTTTTCTAATTCCGGAATAGTGAGCAAAAGTAACTTCGTGTCCACCTCCTAATACCAAAGATTTTGCATTTTTCAGCAGGACTTTTTCAATATTCTCTGCCAATTTGTTTTGTGAGTTTTCCAAATGTTCATCTTCACAATAAATGTTTCCAAAGTCCAGTAGTCTGAAATTTTCTCTTTGGATAGGGAAGTTGCTCATATTTTTTCTAATGATGTCTGGGGCATTTTTTGCTCCAACTCTTCCTTTGTTTCTTTTCACACCTTCGTCCACGGCGAAGCCATGAAGTGCGAAATCTGTTGATAGTATATTTTGGTAATCTTTTGGAAAATCAACTTTTTGGAATATCCTAAGATATTCTTCACTCTCGCCATCGAACCTTCCGTTCCAGATATTTTGCATCATTATTTATTGTTGTTTGATTATTCAAAATTACTAAAATCGAATGGGTTGCGAAATAGTAGAATGATGGATTTTTTTAATGGCAATAATATTTTTTTTCCAAAATACAATTATATGTTGGGACAGATTTTTTCTAATATGGATAGTTATTATAACCAAAAAGTCGTAATCCACAGACTACGACTTTTATTTTTTTGGAGGATTGCTTGTTGTTATATCTCGTCCTCGTTTTCTATAGTGAAAGATCTACTTTTGTAGTCTTTTTCGTGTCTTTCAGAAATCACATCTTCGCCTTTGGAACTGATGATGAAATCTGTGGACTCTTGGAACATTTCCTGAAAACTTTTGAAATCTTCTTTGTAAAGATAGATTTTATGTTTTTCGAATGTAGCTTCTCCACTATCATTAAAATTCTTTTTACTTTCTGTAATTGTAAGATAATAATCTCCTGCTTTGGTCTCTCTAACATCGAAAAAATAGGTTCTTCTTCCTGCTTTCAGCACCTTTGTAAAGATTTCGTTTTCTTGGCGTTCTTTGTAATCACTCATCGTTGTGGGTTTTAAAAATACTTATCAAACAAATATAAAAGAATTATCCGAACTGAACAGAAAAATAATGTATTAATTAAAAATAAAAATTAATTTTTTTGTACCTCGTTCAGGTTCAGTATTTTATCGGCGTATTTTGTACTGGATAATCTGTGAGAAATTATGATAGAGGTCTTTTTACTAAGTTCTGAAGATATATTTTGCAAGATATTTTCCTCGGTTTCTGTATCCAATGCAGAAAGAGCGTCATCAAACAAAAGAATTTTCGGCTCTTTTATGAAAGCTCTTGCTATACATATCCTCTGTTTTTGTCCACCGGAAAGCATTACTCCTCTTTCTCCGACCATAGTGTTGTACTGGTCTTTGAAATGAATAATGTTTTTATGAACATCTGCTTTTTTTGCGTAGGATATTATTTTTTCCAAATCGGGTTGCTCCGATGCGAAACCAATATTGTTGGCAATAGTATCGGAAAACAAAAAACTTTCTTGCGGAATATAACCTATTGCTTCTCTGTATAATCCGAGATTATGGTCTTTCAGATTTTTTCCGTCCACCAAAATTTGACCTTCCGAAGGATCAATTAATCTGCACAGTAGTAATGCAATTGTTGTTTTTCCACTTCCTGTTTTTCCCATTATTGCTAGGCTTTCTCCAGCTTTTACAACAAAACTAAGGTTGTTGATAGCTTTTATTCCTGTATTGGGATAGGTGTAGGAAACATTTCTAAATTCTATTTCTCCTTTTATAGCATAGTTGTCCAAATTGTGATTTTGGATTTCCGATTTTTTATCCAAAAATTCATTTATTCTTTGCATAGATGCTTCTGCTCTTTGATTGACGGAAGTTACCCAACCTACCATGGAAAAAGGCCAGATAAGTATATTGATGTACATGAAAAAGTCCACAATTGCTCCCACTTTCAGTTCGCCGGCAATATATTTTTCCCCACCTATATATAGTATGGCAACATTTAGCAATCCTATTACAAAAAGTATGATAGTGTAAAAGTAAGCCTCCACACTTGCCAAATCCAATGCTTTTTTTTGATAGTCTGCAACTTTTTGACCATAATTTTTCTCTATATAGTTTTCTTTTGCAAAAAATTTGATGACCCTAATTCCCGAAAAACTGTCTTGTACAAAAGTGGAAATTGCCGATTGACTTTTCTGTACAATTTTTGATTTCCTGTTGATTATGGAACTTATTTTGTAGATGGCAAAAGACAATATTGGCAATGGGATAAGTGTCCACAGCATCATAGAAGCGTTGGTTTTCAGCATATATACTGCGGTAATAATAACCAATATAGCTAGGTTGAAAACATACATTACTCCGGGTCCTAGGTACATTCTTACCGCAACAACATCTTCGCTCAATCTATTCATAAGGTCGCCAATGGTTGTTTTTTTGTATTCCGAAAAAGAAAGTGATTGGTATTGGTTGTAGATTTTATTTTTCAATTCATATTCTATTCTTCTAGAGCTTACAATGATGGTTTGTCGCATCATAAAAGTAAAAAAACCAGTAAGTATAGATGATACAATGATAATAGCTACATTGATGAGTACAGTTTTGTTGATACCTCCTAGTAAGTTTTTAGAAATTTCGTCCACTGATTTCCCAATGAATTGTACTTTGTAAATATTAAAAAAATTACTCGCAACAATGAATAATAACCCCCAAAACAACATCAACTTATGTTTCCAAAAATAGGGATTGAGCGTTTTCAGTGCATTCATAGTATTATAAAAGAATGAATAATAAAGTATTTGTTTTCGTATGATTTGATTGTGCAAAAATACACAAACTATTTTCTTTTTTAGGGCAAATAAAACGGTGTTCCATTTAAAAAAAATATTATTACAATGTTGTTTCTTCATTTTTTGGCTTCTGATTCCAAGTTTTGAAATAACATTCGTCGATTCTATTAAAAAAATATAAAAATGTGAAGCCCACAGTTTAAACCGTTGGCTTTTAGTTCTTTTGTTTTGTTACGCCGAAACTTTTGTTTCAAGACAAAAGAATAAGATTATAAAAATCATAGACTTACAAAGTTTTAAATACGAACGCCGTGGTTATTTAACTCAGCAATATGTTAAAGTATGTTAAATTTATTTGTTTTTCAAACAAAAATTTGCACAGTTTTAATTTTAATTTTAATTTTAATTTAGCCTCATTAACCAATATAAATAAAAAGTTATGAGAAAATTATTTTTAGTAGCAACCATAGGAGTTGCAGGATTGATGAGTGCAAAAGAACAAAGTGTAAAAAACATTTGTATAATAAGTTCTGAAAACGGTAAAGAATTGGTAATCATGAATACCTTGTTGGTAGATAATCATACTTGGATTGCAATTGATTCTGGCTGTGGGCAGCAGTATTTTTTGGATTTAAATCATTATACAGATGATTTGGCTGGTTTGAAAGCGTTTCAAAATGATATTGCTTTTTTTAGTGAGCAGAAATGTAGAGGAGCACAGGCAACTGCTAACCAACAATCCGCAGGTTTTGTTTAATTTCTGAATGTTAATATTCTAATTACTTTTTCATGAAATATATTATTGTAGTTTTTACTTTTATATCAACCTTATTATTTTCTCAAGAAGTCAAATTATCAAAAGTCTTTAAAATAAATAAGAATGATGCAACCAGTAAGTTGTTTGAAAACAGTGATATAAATATTTATTATCAATTCTCAAGTAATGATAAAGTTAATTCTTTAGCAAAAACATACAAATCTATCTGTGTTTTACAAATAGGACATAATTTTTCTAAGTTTGTTGATGAGGAAAAGCTTAAGTTGGACTCTTTAACCCAAGTGTTTACGCAGCAAGGTTATGCCGGTGCAAAAGAAGTTAATCTATTACTTCGTCATAAGCCATTATGGTCGGGGATAGTGTTGAAAAAATCTAAAAGTGATAGTTTGGTTCGGCAAAATTTAGTATCAAGTAAGATTTGTCAATTTGAAGAAATTCCACCTCGTTTGGACTGGAAAATCATTAATGAGACAAAAGAGGTTCTT
>JAFDZJ010000011.1 GCA_018266965.1 Bacteroidota bacterium | reverse complement strand
TAAAACAAATGCACTAATGATTATCTTTTTCATAAATAGTAATTTATTATTTTTTTTGTTTTGATGAAAGAAATTTTAAATTTAATATTAAACAAATTTCAGAATATTATTTTTGTTGTTAAATTTAAGAAAAATGGACAAGCAAAAACTTGTCCAAATTCTTTAATTGTCGTTTGGTGTATTGTTTTCGTTGTTTTCGGAAGTAGTTTCAGTATTACTATCTTCAACAATACTATTGTTAGTAGTGGAATCGTCTTCATTGTTTTCATTGTCTTCATTTTCCACTTCTCTGTCCATTTCCACTTTTGCTATAGCGGCAATTTCGTCTTTTGTTTTCAGATTGATGACTTTTACCCCTTGTGTATTTCTACCCATTACTCTCATTTCGTCCATTCCCATACGGATAGCCACACTGGATTTATTAATAATCATCAAACCATCTTCGTCTGTAACATTTTGTATAGCAATCAGCTGACCTGTTTTTTCGGTAATATTTAGGGTAATAACACCTTTTCCTCCACGGTTAGTGATTCTATAATCTTCTACTGCTGTTCTTTTTCCATAGCCTCTTTCGGAAACCACAAGTACAGTTTCTTTTTCCACATCATTCACAACAATCATACCTATAACTTCGTCTTTTTCTTCTAATGTTATACCTCTCACACCTATGGAACCTCTACCAACTTCTCTTACTTTTTCTTCTGGGAAACGGATACATTTACCATTTTTGGTGGCTATCATAATTTGTGATTCACCATTGGTAAGTCTAGCACCCAAAAGTTGGTCGTCTTCTCGGATTTCTATCGCATTGATACCGTTAGTCCTAGGTCTGGAATAAGCTTCCAAAGAGGTTTTCTTGATGGTTCCGTTTTTGGTAATCATCACCACAGACATTTGATTGATATAGTCAGTATCTTTCAAATCATTGGTACGGATATATGCTTTTATTTTGTCGTCTGGGTCTATGTTGATGAGGTTTTGTACGGCTCTACCTTTTGCGGTTTTGGAACCTTCCGGAATTTCGAATACTCTCAACCAATAACATTTTCCTTTTTCGGTAAAGAAAAGCATGTATTGATGGTTGGTTGCCGATACTATATACTCCAAGAAATCTTCGTCTCTGGTAGTTGCTGCACGATTTCCTACACCACCTCTGGATTGTATTTTGTATTCTGATAGAGAAGTTCTTTTGATGTATCCAGCGTGAGAAATGGTAAGTACCACGGTTTCATTTGGGATAAAGTCTTCAATAGACATATCGCCTCCGGCAAAATCTATTTCGGATCTTCTTTCGTCGCCGTATTTTTCTTTTATTTCCACTAGTTCATCTTTTATGATTTGGTATCTTCTCGGTTCATTGGTTAGTATGTCTTCCAAATCTTTTATTAAAGCCATTATTTCTTCATATTCTGCACGGATTTTGTCCAACTCCATACCTGTTAGCCTTGCTAATCTTAGGTCCAGAATGGCTTGTGCTTGTATTTCCGAAAGTTCGAACTCGGCAATTAATCCTTCTTTTGCTTCTTGTGGATTGGCAGAATGTCGAATGATTGCAATGGCTCTGTCCAAGGAATCTTGTGTACCGATTACTTTCATGAAGCCTTCCAAGATGTGTGCTCTTTCTTTGGCTTTTTTCAGTTCGTATTCAGTTCTTCGGATTACAACTTCGTGTCTGTGTTCAACAAAATGATAGATGATGTCTTTCAGGTTGAGTTGTTGAGGTCTTCCTTTTACAAGTGCGATGTTATTAACAGAGAATGAAGTTTGTAGAGCTGTGTATTTGTACAACAAATTGAGTACTACATTTGGTATAGCGTCATTTTTCAGTTCATAAACAACTCTTAAACCATTTCTATCGGACTCATCTCTTATTTCGTATATTCCCGGGATTTTTTCATCTTTTACCAGCTCGGCTGTTCTGGCAATCATTTCTGCTTTATTGACTTGGTAAGGGACTTCGGTAACAATGATTGCGTTTCTGTTTCCAATTTCTTCGAAATTCACTTTGGCTCTCAATACAATTCTACCTCTTCCGGTATGGAAAGCATCTCTAACACCATCATAACCATAGATAATACCTCCGGTTGGAAAATCTGGAGCTATAACATGTTTCATGAGTTCGTCTATGGTAATTTCTCTATTGTCTATAAAAGCACAAATTCCATCAACTACTTCTGTAAGATTGTGTGGAGCCATATTGGTTGCCATACCAACGGCGATACCGGAAGTTCCATTAACCAATAAATTAGGTATTTTGGTAGGCATTACGGTTGGTTCCTGCAAACTATCGTCGAAATTATTTTGAAAATCAACTGTTTCTTTGTCCAGGTCGGAAAGTATTTCGTCGGATATTTTTTTCAGTCTTGCTTCGGTATAACGCATTGCTGCAGGTGGATCGCCATCCATGGAACCAAAGTTACCTTGTCCATCTACTTGTGGGTAACGCAAACTCCAAGGTTGTGCCATTCTTACCATTGCATCATATACAGAGTAGTCTCCGTGAGGGTGGTATTTACCCAAAACATCTCCAACTATCCTTGCGGATTTCAGATATTTTCTATTAGAAAAAACCCCTAAACCATACATTCCATACAATACTCTTCTGTGGACAGGTTTCAGTCCATCTCTCACATCGGGTAAGGCTCTGGATACAATTACAGACATGGAATAATCAATATATGATGATTTCATTTCATCGACGATATTGATGGGGATCAGTTTTTCTCCTTCTTTTTGCATATTTTTCTTTTAAATAAAATCCAATAAATGAAATAGATACGGATTTTTGATTTTTCAAATTAAATTAATGGGTAAATGTAAAAAAAAATGACCAATTTTGCAACCTATTTTTATCAACAAAATTTATTTTTATGAAAATATTAAGCTTAACATTTCATTCGGTTCAGGAAATAATTACAGTCTGGGAAAATTATTTGCAACAAGAGTTTTCTGAAATGATTGATAACCTGTTGGATGTAGAAAAATACATTTTGTCGGAAGTGGAAAGCGAAATGATACAAGAAGGGAAAAATTATAATCTATTGTTGGTTTTTGAAAATGAAGAATATAGACAACAGTTTTTGGAAAGCGAATTGGTAAATTTAGAAGAGAGAATTGTACAAAAATTTGGTAATCAAGTGATGTTGTTTTGTACTTTTTTGAATCCTAAAAAAAGTAGATTGATTTAGAGCCTGTTTAAACAGTCACTTGATTTTTTTTGAAAATCTATCATTAGTTAATCTTTTTTTCTTCTCTCATACAGCACAACATCTTTCCAAATACCTTTTATGTTTCCTATCTTTTCCATTGTGCCAACAAGTCGGAAACCTAATTTTTGATGAACTCGAATTGCTTTTTCATTTTCTGGAAACAGGTGGGTTTGCAATGTCCAAAAACCCTGTTCTTCGCTGTCTGTAATTAATTTTTCTAAAAGTACACCTCCCAAACCTTTACCTTGGTATTCTTCGTTTAGGTAGATGCTTGTTTCTGCAACTCCTTTGTAGCAAATTCGTTCACTAACTTTTAGTAAACCACACCAACCAATTATTTCCTCTGCTTCGTTTAGCATTACAAATCTTGAACTTTTATGATGTAGTTTTTCCCAAATTTCCAATGAGCAATTATCTTCAAAAGTTGCCAATTGAGTATCTATTGCTTGTTGATAAATTTTCAATACCCTTTCCATGTCATTGGCTTCCATGGTTCGGATTTCTATTGGCGTTATGATTGGTTGTGGCTTGGAATCTGTTTTGTTATTCGACTTTTTAAGTTTCATGGTTGAATATTTATTTTAAAAAAAATTACTTTTTCTGAACTGAAATTGATAACAAATTTACAATATTTGTTTTGTTGATGGATTATAGAATAGATATGCAAATTTGGTAAAAATAGTTTTGTCGATATTTATGATCTTTAAATAAATTTTGATAAACTCATTAGAAATTTTATCTGTGTAGAAATTCAAAAATTGTAAATTCTATCTTTTGAAATTATTTTTTTCATTTTAAATTATTGAAATGAAAGCTAATTAGTAAAAAAAGTTTATTTTTACTCTCCTTTAAAATTATCAATGGAAAAAGAATTGAAAATCCAGTTTGAAGTAATTCAAAAAGAAAATTTGGACTTTATAGAGAAACAACTCTATGATTCTGCATTTTTGGCAAGAGAAAAAGCGTATGCACCCTATTCTAATTTTTGGGTTGGTTGTGCTATATTGTTAGAGAATGGCGAAATAATTGTGGGAAGCAATCAAGAAAATGCTGCTTATCCAACGGGTTCCTGTGCGGAGAGAACGGCAATTTTTTGGACTTCTGCCAATTATCCGAATGTTGCAATAAAAAAACTTTTTGTAATTGGTGCACCAAAAGATGCAAAGACATCTGTACCTATCCCACCTTGTGGAAATTGCAGACAAACCATTTTGGAATATGAAGTAAAACAAAATGAAAAAATAGAAATTTATTTTGCTTCTTTAGATGGCGATATTTATAAAACAAATTCTATAAAATCTCTACTTCCTTTTTCTTTTGATGCCTCATATCTTTAGAATTTTATTACCTTTGCAATAGTTTTGGAAAAGGGAATGGTGTGTAAATCGCCAACTGTCCCCGCAACTGTAAAAGCCTTGGTCTGTATAGACTAAAAAAACTACAAATAATCCACTGATTTTTTCGGGAAGGAGTTAGTTTGGGCATAGTCAGGAAACCTTGCCAAACATAAGATATTACTAACCACTTTCGGAGGAAAAGTTGATAATTATGAAGTTAAGGATATTATTATTTTTAGGAATTTTTTGTATTCAAAATTATTTTCATTCTCAAAACAAGGAAATGAAAATAGATACTGTGTTTTTGTTTGATAGCCAAATAAATAAACAACAGAATTTCCATCTTTTAAAACAATTTTCTAGGGAAGAAATCCTAAAAAATTCTAGCAATCTTTCCGAACTATTAAGATTTCAAACACCAATTTATATAAAAGAAAATGGTAGAGGTGCAGTGTCTTCACCATCTTTTCGAGGGACTACTGCACAACAAACTGCCTTCTTATGGAATGGTATTAGCATCAATTCGACATTTCTTGGTCAGGGAGATATTAATAATATTGGTTTTTTATTAACGGATAATATAATTGTAAAATCTGGAGGAGGGAGTGTTTTGTATGGTAGTGGTGCTATTGGTGGGAGTATCCATTTGGACAATTCTTTGAGTTTTGACAAGGGGTTTTCGACTCAAATTTTGTCTGAAATTGCTTCTTATCAATCTTTTACAAATGTGTTGAAATCTAAATTTAGCAATGATAAATTTAGTGTGCAACTTTCTGCCAATCAAAGTATTAGTAAAAATGATTACGAAGTAATTGAAAAAAAATATAAAAATATTAATGGTCAATACAATAATGGCTCATTGAATATTGCATTGGCGTATAAAATAAATCAAGAACATCAAATTTCTTGGATTTCGGAATATTACTCTGGCAATCAGCATTTTCCGATTTTTGAGGAAAGCCAAAACAGAGCGAATTATAAAACGCTAAATTCCAAAACATTAGGGATTTGGAGTTGGGATAAAGAAAGGTTTTCTAATCGTTTTCGCATTGCATTTTTGGAAGATGAATTTCGTTACTATCAAAAAGAAAATGGACTACAAAGTTCCGGAGGAAATGCCCAAAATTTAATTTTGAAAGATGAATTAAATTATAAAATTTTGAATAATTTATCATTGAATTTTCTTTCAGAATTTCAAAAAAATAAGGCTGTTGGGTATCTTTCCGGGATAGACAGAGTGAGTAGGCTGGTTTTTTCCAATGCAATGCTACTGAAATATAATCCCACCCCAACTATTAATTTGGAATTGGGTGCAAAAAAGGAATCTGTACAACGAATTTATTCTCCTTGGTTGTTTTCGTTTGCTGGAAATTGGAAAGTTTTAAAAAATTTCCAAACCGCTTTCAGTTTTTCTAAAAATTTTAGATACCCATCTTTCAACGATTTGTACTTTCAGCCCGGAGGAAATATAGATTTGCTACCCGAAACTTCATTGCAATATGAATGGAAAAATCAATGGCGAAACAAAAATATTTCTTTTATAATCACTCCTTATTTTATGAATATTAAGGATATGATTAGATGGCTACCAACCTCCGATGGGTATTGGAAAGCTTTCAATACCAACCAAGTGTATTCTTATGGAATAGAATCTCAACTTGTTTTCCGAAAAAAATGGGGAAATCATTTACTAAATTCTTCTTTGGGTTATGCTTTTACAAAATCCATCAACCAAGCTACACTTATGCAATTGTCGTATGTACCCTTGCACAAGGCGAATGTAGGCATAGACTATCAATACAAAAACGCAAAAATATATATACAAGGCTTGGTAAATGGTAAAACCTATACCGATACTATGCAGAATGAATTAGATGCTTTGCAACCCTACTTTATCCTAAATGTTGGTGTGAGCTGGTTGGGCTGGAAAAATATAGAGATTGGGGGCAAAATTAACAATCTTACCGACCAAATATATGCTACTACAGCTTATTATTATATGCCAAAACGAAATTATAGTATGTCTTTAAAAATAAAAATTTAATCTATCAATTATGAATTTAAAAAAAATTACCTCAATTGCATTTGCTTCAATCATGCTATTTGCAACATCTTGTAGAAGCGAGTCTTCTATTTCGGAAGAACAGCCAAAAGGGAAATACCAAGACGGGATACTTATGTCCAACGAAGGAAATTATGGTACTCCAAATGCAGATGTTACCTTTATGTCCAGTGATATGAATTCTGTTTTCCAACAAATTTACAAAAACAATAACAGTGAAAATTTGGGAGATGTATTGCAAACCATCGGTTTCTATGGCAATTATTCGTTTTTGGTACTCAACAATTCCAACAAAGTAAAAGTAGTGGACAGGTACAATTTTCAAAAAGTGGCTGAAATTACCGATCAACTCAATCAACCTAGGTATATTACCTTTAATAACAACAAGGTGTACATAACCAATGATACCAAATATGTGAATATATACGATGCCAACAACCTTAGCTTAATAAAAAGACTAAATGTTGTGGACAATGCAGAACGAATTGTAAGTGCAGGAGCTACAGTATTTGTGCAGAATGCTGCTTGGGGTTTTGGAAACAAACTTACCTATTTCAACTCCTCGGACAATACTACACTTTCTAGCTTGACTATTCCTAATGGGCAAATCCAAAAAACTATTACGGATAATGTGTTTGTATATGTAGTAGCATCGGATTCTACAGCTGCTGATTCTTATATTTATCAAATTTCTTCTGCCGGAACTATTGTGAAAACAATTACTCTTACAGGGATACCAAAAGCAACCAATCTTTCATTGGACAATGGAAAATTTTATTTCACTTCCGGAATGAAAATATATAGCATGGGAGCAAATTCCTCAACTGTACCAACTACGCCTATTGTTACGGCAACGGAAAGTGCACCGTATTCTGGATTGTATGGTTTTGAAGTTATCGATGGTAGAATTTATACTTCGGACGCACAAGGTTTTACAGCCGATAGCAAAGTTACAATATATGATGCCAATTCCGGAAGTACACTGAAAGTGATTACAGCTGGTAGAGCAACGAACGGGTTTTTCAAAAACTAGTATTTTTATTAATCATCGGAAGGGTCGGAAATTTCCGACCCTTTTTTTATTCTGATTTTTTTATAGAATACTTATTTGAGAGAAATGAAACAGAACAATTATCTTTATTTTCTCCTCTCTTGAATCTTCAAAATTCAACCCAAAAATATTTTTCAAAAGCTACAAAACCCCCTGTATGAAATTGAAGAAACCCCGGCTGAATGATATGCTGAATTTATCGAAGTACAACAAATGAAAAACCTTTAATACGGAAATGATTTAGGATTTTTTTCTGTTCGTGATAATGTTGTGGGTAGTTTTTTTTATTTGATTCGATTGTAAATAAACTTATTTTGTTTAGTTTTCCAATCTAAAAATCCAACTAACAATATTGCACCACTTCGTTTTTCAATCAAATTTATATTCAAATTATTACTCTCATCAAGTGATAAATATAATTTTCTAATATCAATTGCTCCTGCAATATATGGGATTAATAAAGGTTTAGAATTTTGGTTTTTCAGTAAATAAGAATTGTTTTCCAATCTATATTTATATATCCTATTGATTTTTGTGGAATCATTATTATATAATGTTAAAGATAATTCATTCTTGTTAATTAGCTTTATCTGAAATTTTGAATAATTATTATCAATACCATTTGAAAGTGTGTCCTTTAATAATTTTCTATCCAGCAATTGAATTATATTATTTGGAGTGTTTTCAAATATTCCTTCTAATTTTTTTTCTTGTGAAAAAAGAAAGAGTGATTGAAAAAATGTGAATACTAATATTATTTGTTTCATTTTTCATGGTTGTTCTTTTTATCCACTACAACGAGTGGAAAATTGTCCAAGAAATAGGCTTTTAACATGGGTCTTTTGGCGATTTTCCATATTTCAAAAATAGTAAAAATTTTCATTTGTGGAATTTTTTCCTATTTTTTTGCGAAACTTTTTTGTTGTTGGTGGGTTTTTTATTTTTCAAAGAGGT